>CALKDE010000294.1 GCA_938082955.1 uncultured Pseudomonadales bacterium | reverse complement strand
TGTTGTAGGTTGCCTGGTAACTGTCGCTGCGGGATACCTCATTAGCATTGTGCGGTGAGTAAGGAATTTCAGGGGAATAATGGACAATAAAAATCACGCCTGGATTGTATTGCTGTTGTTAGCTATAGCAATGCCACTTTCTGTTGAAGCACAGGTGCGAGCCATCTACGACCAGGGTAGTGGTGCGCTGATTCGACAGCTGCTGCGCCTAGGCACTACTGCAAGCGTTATGCATACCGGTGCGCACCCTGACGACGAAGATTCCGCTTTGGTGGCCTATCATGCACGTCGAATGCATGCGCGGACTGCCTACCTGTCGCTCACGCGTGGTTCCGGCGGGCAGAACATTATCGGTGTTGAGCAGTCCGATGCGCTTGGTGTGATACGCACTGAGGAGCTGTTGCAGGCTAGGCGCTTAGACGGGGCCGAGCAGCTATTTACGCGTGCCAACGACTTCGGATTTTCCAAATATAGGACAGAAGCCTCTCGCGTCTGGCCTGAAGAACTGCTGCTGGATGACATGGTGCGCGCCATTAGAACATTTCGCCCTAGTGTAATTGTGTCCCGTTGGAATGGTACCGCCGCGGATGGCCATGGTCATCATCAGTTCGCGGGTTACCTGACCCCATTGGCTCTGGAAGCGGCGGCCGATTCGAATCGATTCCCCGAGCATATTGCGCAGGGTCTAACACCTTGGCAAGTTCAGAAGTTCTATACAGGCCGGGCTTTCACAGGGAGCTCTATCAATGTGGAGGCAGCGGAACAGCCGGCATTACTGATTAACACCGGAGAATACGACCCTGTAACCGGGCGTAGTTATTTTGAAATTGGAATGCAGGGCAGGAGTCAGCAGAAAACCCAACAAATGGGTACGCTCGAACTGCGTGGTGGCCAGCAGTCTCAACTGTTTCTCCTTACATCGCAGTTCGAACCGTCCGGCGCCGAAAACTCTATCTTCTCGGGTATCGATACTACCATCACTGGAATCTCGACTCTTGAGCAAGCCCCTTCAGTGGTATTCGTTGAGATTCTATCTGCATTGCAGCAAAGTATTGATGGCTTAATGTCTGTCTATGATCCTCTGAATCCAGAGGCACTTATTCCTAATCTTGTCGATGGGCTTGAACTCGCGCGTGAAGCAAGTGATGTGGCGCAAGCGCTAGATGCGAAGCGACTGCTGGATGAAAAGGTCAGCGAATTCGAGAAGGCTATTGTACTCGCAGCCGGAGTCTCGATCGATGCATTAGCCGAGTCGGAAACCGCGATTCCCGGTACTGTTTTGACGGTCGCCGTGCGAGCGTTCATGGCGCAACCCCCGCAAGTTCTGCTGCGGGAGGCTTATCTTTCCGTACCCGTCGGGTGGTCGGTCTCTGCGTCTAATGTGCAGATGCTCAGCAATGAGCGCTCCTCCCGGCGCAAAGAGCAGGGCGATGCCGAGATGTTCTTCGATGTCAGCGTGCCCACTGCAGCCGATCCGACACAGCCTTATTGGCTAGCATTGCCGCGTGAGGGCGCTGCCTATGATTGGAGTTCGGCAGGCGAGGCCCGCACGCGGCCCTTCGCCGAGCCTCTGCTAGAGGCAGTAGTTACGCTTGAAATAGGCGGAACCCAGATAACGATTCGACAAGAGGTCGAACATCGCTTGGTTGACCGCATTCGTGGCGAGATTCGCCGCCGCCTAGATGTGGTGCCAGCAATATCTGTAGAGCCCGGTACAGACCTTGTCGTAGTGCCAATATCTGCCGGTGATGCACCTCGGGAATTGTTATTGACTGTTCGAAATAATACTTCGCAGGATGTAGCCGGCAGGGCTCGGTTCGAGGTCCCTCAGGGTTGGGTGCTCGAACCGCCTAGTGCTGAGTTTTCTCTGGCGGCTGCGCCTGCTACTACTACGTTAGCATTTCGGGTCACTATGGACCCGGGTGTCAGCGCGGGAGAATACAAACTGGCGGCCAACGTCACCGTCAATGGCACACAGTACAATAAGACGATGCGGGAAATAGCCTATCCTCATATTAGAACCCACCGCATTTACTCGCCGTCAGTCACTGAATTCGAAGTCGTCGATGTCAGCATTGCTGCATCCCGAGTTGGCTACGTCATGGGTAGTGGCGACACTGTCCCTGAGGCGCTGCGCCGACTTGGCGTGGAAGTCATGCTGTTAACCGATGCCGAGCTAACTACTGGTGACTTTTCGAGCTTTGACGCTATCGTGGTGGGTATCCGGGCTTCGCAGACTCGTCCTGCCTATGTCGCCAATAATCGACGCCTTCTTGAATACGCGGAACAAGGCGGTAACTTGATCGTGCAGTATCAACAGCCTGACTTCATCGCTAAGGGCCTCGCTCCCTATGCGGCGAGCATGGATGGCAACGTACGGGTAGTTGATGAAACAGCTGCCATCGTGATTCTAGAGCCAGAGCACCCTGTCTTCACTTTTCCCAATCGCATAGATGCTCGCGATTTCGACGGCTGGGTCCAGGAGCGTAATAATTACAACTTCACCAGTTTCGATCGCGATCGCTATACTCCCCTTACCGAAGCGCACGACCAAGGCGAGCCTTATAGTGACGGAGGCATGCTGTACGCAAAAATCGGTGACGGACATTACATATACACATCCTATTCATGGTTCCGACAGTTACCCAACGGGGTACCAGGTGCCTATCGATTGTTCGCCAACCTACTGAGCCTGTCTGCCGCAGCTAACTGAGAGTATTGCCCCATGAGTGAAAAATTTCCCGCCCAGGGATACAAAGATAACGTACTCAGCGACTGTTTTGCCGATGCCCAACGCTATTTTCTCGATCACTATGTGGATGTGGATCGTGCTCATGTGGTGATGCTTGCCGAGCAAAATATTATTACCGGCGAAGAGTTAAAGCTCATACTACAGGCCATCGAGGGGCTGGACATTGAGGCTATGCGTAACGCCGAGTATGACGGCAGCGTGGAAGATCTGTTCTACTATATTCAGCGTGAAATCACAGCAGGCTGCGGCGACGCGGATATTGCTGGTAAGGTGCACACCGCCCGTAGCCGCAACGATATCGATGTTACGATTTATCGTTTGTACCTGCGGCAGCAGACGCTCGATCTAATTGAGGTTTGTTCTACGCTGCACGAAGTCTTTCTTGATCTCGCAGCTGCACATCATGAATCTCTGATGCCAGCTTACACTCATACCCAGCCGGCACAACCTACCACTATCGCGCACTATCTTCTGGCGATGGCGGAAAATACAGGTCGCGACATAGTTCGAATACGGCGCGCCTACGAAAATATGAACCTCTGCCCACTTGGTGCCTGTGCAATTACTACAACAGGATTTCCGATAGATAGGGCGCGGGTTGCTGATCTACTCGGCTTCGATGGGCCGACGCGAAACTCCTACGGTTCTATCGCCTCTGTGGACTATTTCACAGAACTGCTGGGATCAGTATCGGGCTTGCTCATTAACGTGGGCAAGTTTGCTCAGGAATTTTTGTTAATGGCGATGGTGGAATTCAATGTTATCCGTCTTCCAGATGGTTATGTACAGGCCTCATCGATAATGCCGCAAAAGCGAAATCCAGTCGCCATCGAGCATGTTCGAGCGATTGCCAGTAAGGCCCTCGGCCAGGTGCTAGGTGTATTAACCAGCGTCCATAACACACCGTTTGGCGATATCAATGACGTTGAGGATGATCTGCAACCGCTTAACTTCTCAGCGATTAGAGATTCGAATCGTGCGGTATCACTTCTTGGGCATGCTCTGGCAGCGGCACAATTCAATCTCGATTTACTTCGGATAAGAGCCGAAGCTAACTTTATTACCGTAACTGAACTCGCCGATACTATCGTTCGTCGGGAAAACCTTCCCTTTAGCAAGGCTCACGCGATAGTCGCCGACTGCGTGAAGCGAGCCACCGCTGCAGGCAGTGGCGTTAGCTTCGATATTCTACAAGCGGCAGCGAAGGAAAAAATAGGTAGATCCTTAGACTTGAGTGCCAGCGAATTGGAAGAGGCCCTCTCGGCCGAGAATTTTGTCCGCATTCGCAACATCTATGGCGGACCCGCACCGGATGAAACAAAGAAGGCGCTAGCCGAGCAACGAGAAGTGCAATCGAAAAACAATGCTTGGCTGCTAGAGCGTCGCAGTAAACTAAAGCAAGCAAACGGAAAGTTGGATGCGCAAATAAAGTTAGGGCTGCTCTAAGACTGATGCACTTTAGAGATAAAGTCTTTCAATAGTGAAGAGTGCTATTAATAACAGTGTGATATTTCATAAGTGGTTTTAACTCCATTGATGACTGTTTCGATCACATCAAACCTAGTTTTTCCGATTAGTAGTTTCCCCAGTGGAGCCGATGGCGTAATAACCACTATTTCGACGTTATCTACTTGTACTTTCAGTCCAGCAGCCCCGGGACCGATAAATACGATTCGGCTTGTATTTTCAAAACGTAATGTGACAACGCAGCCTGGACCTATAGCCTGATTTTCTGCTAGTACCACGCTTGGAATTTTCTTGAATTCGTCAAGCTCCTGCTGATATTCCGTAGCTCTTTTTGACTGTCCATGGGCAAGGTATGCAGCTTCAAGGCCTAGGGTATCGTATTTGTTCTGTGCCACATTTTCACTGTGAGTTGCTGTCGCGCGGGCCTGGTCCGCGGCTTTTGTAGCATTAGTTAAAACCTGCTCAAGTACTTCAATAATACTAGCAAGAATAAGCTCTTTTCTGGGTACTATTGAGCTTATATCAGTTCTCCCAAGGCTAAGATGGTATCTCTAAGTTGAAGGTCGCTCAGGTAGGGAGCAGGGCCAAAGCGCAATAAACCGTCTCTTTGGCCAGTCCATATATCCTTTTGTTTGAGTGCTTGTTGAATACTCGCTGCTTGACTGGTTCGAAGTGACAAAAATCCGGCTATTGATTCTAAAGGAACATCAGCCCTGGAGATAATATTTTTATCACAATTAAGTTCATCAAAACTCATTCTAAGTAGGCCGATAGGGAACGAAGCCCAGAGTCACTAAAAAATGAAACTGGGCTCGAAAGATAGGAAGATCCTAAAAAGTTTGTTACCGCGTACTGCAGATTTAGTTAGCGGTTAGGGCGTGGTTGAGACCTCCGCAGCGCGTCCACCGCTTAGGATATTCTCGATCGCGTAGTTACCTTCATGGCAGGCGTATTCGTACATCGTATACTGGTCGTCACGAGTGAGCGGCATGGAGATCGTAAAAGGTGCTGAGAAGTTTACTGGATCGGTAACGCGTGCCTCCCACAGTATTGTGCCTTCGCTTACCCTGCTGAAACGTTCAACTACATGAAGTTGATCACTGATGGGTACGCCCTTCAGTCGGCCACCTGCGCTGCTGTTGGCAATCATACCGCGATCATTGTAATTCGTGGTTTCAACCACTAGGGTATCGCCTTCCCAACGAGCAATGGAATCACCCATCCATAATTTTACCTTAGAATCGATATGCTCGGCTTTATCGAGGTGGATTACCCGTACATCGTGAATCATTTCATGCACGATGGTAAAGGTATCCTCAGTCTGAATGAATCGGTAGGCATTGTTGTAGCCGGCGGGCAACATGGATCCCGGCACACCGCGCGTTATACAGCGGTCCCAAACTGTGTGATTAGTCCAGTGATCTTCAACGTGGGCAAAGCCATAGTCTCGTTTTGCTTCAGCTTCTGGGCGAATAGGGGCTCGGCCAGAAGGCGGATCGGTAATCATTGATGTCTGACCGGTAGAAAGAACGGTATCCCCAGAATCCAGCCAGATTTGATTGTAACCCCCGATGCTTCCGCCTGCTTCGACCACGATATTGTCATCGGCTACGGCTCTGCGCTGAGCAATGCGCGCTTCTGCGCTAGCGATCTCATCTTGGGAGAGGAATGCCTGGCCTGCCATCGAGATGGGGCGTTCTATTGGGGTGATGGTATCGTTAGTCCACAAGCCTTGCAGGTCTGGCTGCCCATCTGCGGTGCGTCCGACTATATAGTCCTGAGCATTGGCAGCTAGCGGTTTGAGGCTAATCAGTCCAGCGCTAAGAGCAACGAGGGCAAGAAGAAATCGCGAGTTCGATCCTAGATGAGCAATAGTGATCATGGGCTTCTCAATATCAACGCTAATAGAATGATTTATTTCACAGTAAAGCTACAGTAGTTTGTGGTGTGGATCAAAAAAAGATGCTCAGTGGGACGGGTTTCTGGATATCAACTGCGTAAATTTGCCGCTCAGGGGCTAGAGGGAATGGCTGTTTTGATCCCTGCTGAAACCAAATCAAGTGACAGTAACAAAATTGATCTAGGCTGTGGATCTGCCGGCATAGAATATTACTGGAACCAGCAGCAGCAACAAGGGTAGAGCAAATACCATCACACCACTCCAGCCAATACTGGCCAGTAGAATACCTGCACTGAGTGAGCCAACCGCCTGTAAGCCAAAGACCAGGAAATCATTGACCGCCTGCACCTTAAATCGCTCCGAGGCGCGGTAGCTTTGAGTCAGCAAGGTGGTGCCACCAAGGAAAAGGAAATTCCAGCCCACACCGAGAAAGACTAAAGCGCCCCAGTAGTTAATGAACTCGGGCTGGCCCCATCCGATAAATATACAGATCGCCATTAGAACAAAGCCTGCCTGGATAATCCTTTTAACTCCAAACCAAGAAATTAAGAACCCACTGAAGAATGATGGGATATACATGGCAAGGATGTGGATTTGGATAACTCGGGTTGTGTCATCCAAAGAATGATGATCCATCTCATGCATGCTTAGGGGTGTTGCAGTCATAACCAGACTCATGATGCTATAGCCTGCGGCAGCGGCGGCTATGGCGAGGATTAATGTGGGTTGTCTGAAAATCTGCCCTAGGGGCCTGATAGCACTGGATTGGTCTTGTTTTTCGAATGTCGTGTTTTTGTAGAATGTCAGCAAGATCAGGAACGATACAGTCAGCATTGCTGTCAAACCTAAAAAGGAACCAACGTAATCGGGAAGTCCCTCAACGATACTGAAGCGTCGAGCAACTTCTGGCCCAAGCAATGCGGCAACGATGCCTGCTAGCATTAAAAACGACAGACATTTGGCTATTTGTTCGCTTGGCACTGATTCTGCAACTGCAAAACGAAACTGCTGTAGGAAGGCGATATAGTT
>CALKDE010000293.1 GCA_938082955.1 uncultured Pseudomonadales bacterium | reverse complement strand
AGTGAAAAACGACGCTGTCGTGGGCTCTTGTGAGCATGGCGGCGGTGTGCAGTAACCGAGTGATTGCCAAGCCCAATATTATCGAAATGGCTATGAATATGTATTCGTGCTGAGTCATTATATTCCTTCAATATTAGCAGTAAAAGTGACGGGCGTTTAATTCAACCGCTCTCAATTTGTATGCTGCTTCCTCAAAGCAATCGACGCCAGCGTGGTTGTGGCTAGCTCGTACACAAGAGCGCCATAAGTATAGTCAGTGACAGGGTCTCCACTGGTCATAGTGGAATACAGCCGTCCCAGCGCCAATGCCCCGACACCCAACACGAGTAGTACAAGTCCGGCACGATAAAAATCTGAATTTACAGCAGCCAACAAACAAAATAGCCCAAAGCCTGTCTGCAGGCCGCCATACATCGCTGCTATTTCAGCAACGGCGTCACCATTGGTCATTTCCAAGCCTGCGAAACCGGCTGGTATTTCTGGAAAGAAGAAACTGATGAGTCCATAGCTAATAAAGGCCACGGCAGATGTCCAAAGTATACCTTTACCTAACATTCGACCTGTCTCCTATCTAAGTGCTAGAGGGCGTTTTAACGGAAGCTTATGGTCTACTATCGACGCTGGGTAATTCAAGGAGTTTTTGTATGAATATTGTGAATAAACTCTTTTGAAGGTCTTTTAGCTCGATTTCCTAGTATTGAATAAAATCACCACCTACCAAGTTATACATAAGCAGTCGCTTCCCCCACCACCTATCAATCAGCAGATTCATGATTAGAAATATTACAGTGACTATGCGCCAACGATTGTGAGTCTAGTCCTCAAGTAACAATTGCCCCACACCAGTGCCTAGGAGCATGAACGCTACATGCCAGCCCTGAGGATTTCAACTCGCGGCACCGGCGCGGTTACGGCGATTTTTTCGTTTATAGCGCTGTGTTGTATAGGCGCAGCCATTTCGATGTTCAACAGGTTATTGTTGTTACCGGTGATATAACCGAATAGTCTCATAAACCCTTCGTTGGAGGCCGACCGATAGTTGTAAGAATTCTCTACGAATGTTTCTGCTAGTAGGTAAGGTTCATAGTGTCGGCATTCCACTATCTTATCTTTGTAGATGGCAGTGTATTGAGGGCTCTGGATGGCGAACGCTTTAGCTGAAATGAGAAGTAACATAAGGCTAAGCGTATACAGATGTTTCGAATTGAGCGGAGTTTTCATTTTTTTTTACTAGCACTTTATAAGATTAATACGGAGGGAAGCTGAGTATGGATCGGTTTGTCAGACGAAAAGGCGCATTAGTACAAAATCACTGCTATTACGCTGCTTTAACCCAGCGAATGCCGGTAAGTTTATGCCTATCAGTTATCGCAAAACAACTCGGCTAGATTCTCCCTTTCATAGGTATTTCAATCTTTAGTTCAACAATGAATTTTAGCCCGTGTTGATTGAGATCGTGCCCTGCCGGAATTCTTCAGAACACAGCACAGCTTAGTGCCAAAAGAGTACGGCTTACCTAGCTGTCAGCGTCATCCTATTTCTTAGGTGTTTCTGCCTCGACCCTTGATAAGTTCACTCACTAGGCGTAGTTTTGAGGGCTAGACAAACTCGGCTAATCCCTGAACAAGCTAGTTGGTAATGGAGGTTTGAATGGCTATTCAAAATACTCGTATTAAAACTGCAGGTCTATTGCTTCTATTGTGTGTGCTCGCGGTACCTTTATTAGCTCCGTCAATAGTTCCTAACGAGATTCGTGCGCAGTCCGCCAACGATGAAATTCCAAGGCTCGCTAACGGCCGACCCGATATTCAGGGCATCTGGGACTTTCGCACGATTACGCCTTTCCAGCGCCCGGAAGACCTCGCTGACATAGAGGTACTCACCGACGCGGAGGCTGTGGCCTTCGAGGATGCTGAGAACGAGCGCCGCGATCGGGATAACTTCACTGATACTTCCACCACCGGAGACTACAATCAATTCTGGTACGATCGGGGCACGGAAATTCTCGATGATGGCCGCACTTCCCTTATAGTCGATCCAGCCAACGGCCGTATCCCGACACTAACCGACGCCGCTAGAAACAGAAATCAGTTAAGAACAGATGCTGCCCAAGAGGCAGCTGGCGTCGAAGTCAGGCCCCTGTCCGAGCGCTGTATAATGGGATTTAATTCTGGGCCACCGATGATTCCCAGCGCCTACAATAACAATGTACAGCTAGTTCAAACTGAGGAGTTCGTTCTCATCCATAATGAGATGGTGCATAACATCCGTCCCGTGAAGATGAATGCGAGCAGTCACCTTGAAGTGCCACGCAAATGGGAAGGCGATTCCATTGGGCGTTGGGAGGCAGACACGCTCATTATTGAGACAAGAAACTTCGCCAGAGAAACAGCCTTCGGAAACTCCAGCGCGAACATGCATCTAGAAGAGAAGTTTTGGATGATCGATGCTGATACCCTGGGTTATGAATTCACTATTAGCGATCCCACAACCTGGGAAGCACCGTGGACAGTCATGTTCCCTATGCGCCGATCAGCAGATCCAATTTATGAATATGCCTGCCATGAGGGTAACTATTCCATGGCTGGGATATTGGG
>CALKDE010000292.1 GCA_938082955.1 uncultured Pseudomonadales bacterium | reverse complement strand
TTAAATTGCGCAATGGATTGCTCTTTATCTCGAGCTTTGCCACGCGGTTATCGTCGTTTCTGCTTATGGTCGATTGATGGACTACGCCAAGCTCTTCTACAATATCTGTAGGCTTTTCGGCCAACTTAGCTCCCTGCTTTATCAGTTGGTGACAACCTCGACTCTGAGCGCTAGCAACAGGACCCGGCATGGCAAATACATCACGGTTCTGTTCCATTGCCAATCGAGCGGTTATCAGCGAGCCGCTCTTTAGGTTCGCCTCTACCACTAAGGTCCCACTTGCTAGTCCGCTAATAATTCTATTCCGTCTAGGAAAGTTACTGGAATAGGCAGGTGTGCCCATTGGAAATTCTGACACGATGGCTCCGTTCTCGACTATCCGCTGTGCTAGCTTTTTATTCCCACAGGGATAGACTCTATCAATTCCGGTACCTATTACAGCGATAGTATTCTTACCGCAGTCCAGCGCTGCCTCGTGTGCCTTGCTATCGATACCAGCTGCCAACCCACTACAGATTTGCAGTCCCGCCTTACTTAGTTCTTGTGCCATCCAATAGGCGTTCTTTTTCCCTGTAATGGTTGCCCGGCGACTTCCGACAACCGCAAAGTGTCTTGCGCCTAGCGCGTTAAGTGAGCCTCTTACAAAAAGTATTGGTGGGGCACAATCTATCTCTCGCAGCAAACAGGGATAGTGTTGTGATTCATAACAAACTAAATAATTTCCATCGTTACCGGCCCACTCTAAGGCATCTTTAGTGCTTTGTTGGCAGTAGGCATTACTACCAGTGCCGCTTAGCAATTCTATTTGCGTGTTGTCGAAGCCTAAGTTTTCGTACGTTGACCGTGGCAGCTCCCTTAACGTTTTAGCCGACCCAAACTCCCTCAATAGTTTCGAGATTACACAGATGGTGATCTTCTTACTTTCAGTCAGGCTTAAGTAGTACACACAGGTGGCGGAGTCCATTATCTATCCATGAGTGATTTGTGAAGACAGCAATGCAATGCACAACGCCCAACTGTAGTTGGTTAAGCAGGCTTAACTAACTTAAAGATAGTCTAGTAGATGAATAGCACGGTGGCGTAGTTTAGGGACTAACTACTTCGTTAAATAATTCGGCAGGTTCGGTACTGGTGAGAATTACTGCATAGCTCAATCGATCAAAAGTCTTATAGACCAACAAGGTTCCAACACCGTTACCTGGGATGCTCAGCCTGTCTTGATCGAACAGAGTTCGCATTCTTTCGAGGAAGGGCATTTTTGCCCGCTCAACCTCATCGGTGAGGCGAGTTCCTTCTTTTTGTATTGACAAGATATTGCCTGTTTCTAGGTTGTCTTCGTTGCCCAGATTAATAACAACAGTGTCCAGCTGTGAAGCAAGAGTCTCTCCGCCTAGGAAGGCTACAATCTGACCAGACATGTCTGCGCTTGGCTCAGTGGGGAATATGGTAGAATTAATGCTCGACTCTTCCCTGATTAGTAAGCGGTCACCAACCCGAATTTCTTTGATACCATTGTTGACTACTAACCTCTTCATGTCGGGAGCTACATTTTCTAAGATACTGGCAAAACCCAGATATTCAATTTCTACTCCGAGCATTTCTTCTTCGATAGTGCTCAAGAAGCCGAACGCACGTTTCTTTTTTGGCCCCTGTGCATAAAAAGTCTGGCCTAGGCGGTAAATTTCAAAGGACGTTGTTTCTGCAGGGAAAGACCCACGGGCAAATATTTCGTCGCCTGTGCCTATCGCGAGATTATCACCTATGTTCGAGGTGATATAAGCTGCAGCCTGAAAGTCGGCGGCATTAATGATCCTATTCTTGGTGAAACTGTTCTCGATAGAATTCAGTGGAATTGCGGGAATGGCGCTAGGCAGGGTTTCTATTCGAATTTGGGGAGAAATCGTTGCTACCTCACGATCGCCTCGCTGCACGAAAACACGTGGTTTCCCGCCCAATAGGCTGAGCTTCAAGGTATCGCCTGTGTAGATAAG
Organism: uncultured Pseudomonadales bacterium; assembly: GCA_938082955.1. Taxonomy (GTDB): domain Bacteria; phylum Pseudomonadota; class Gammaproteobacteria; order Pseudomonadales; family Pseudohongiellaceae; genus UBA9145. The sequence continues at coordinate 2,349 of CALKDE010000292.1, read as the reverse complement.
ATCAGGGTTATCTAAGTACTCGTCAGGTTGCCAGATATCAGTCCAATGTTCTGGATTTACCAGAAACTGTCCTGCAATTTCCCATAACGTGTCGCCTTCTACCACAGTATAGCTAGTAGGATAATCAGGCACGAGAATACTCGTTTGACCCTGCGCTGACATCAATGTGCTCGCGCTGGCTGTGCCTATTACTAAAGCTAGTAGAAGTTGCCTGATTCCAAGATTTTTCATACTTAGTCTTCCGCGCTAAAAAGCGTTGAGTTCCTATGTTAGCAATACGCTATAATTATCACTAGAAGCGGTTCACATACTGTGCCACACAATTTCTGTAGGCTTTCGCGACCATGTCAATTTTACAAATACTGGAATTTCCTGACCCCAGATTAAGAAAAATAGCCAAACCCGTTACTGTTTTCGACGAAGAGCTAGAAGACTTGATCGAAGATATGCTCGAAACGATGCACGAAGCTGAGGGTATTGGGCTCGCCGCAACTCAGGTAAACGTTCATAAACGTTTATTGGTAATAGATGTATCGGAAAATCGAGACGCTCCCCAAGTATTTATTAATCCTGAATTCGAAATTATTGAACACGAGCTATCTGAATATAACGAAGGCTGTCTATCAGTGCCTGGTTTTTATGAGACAGTATCTCGACCTAGAATGGTTAAGATAACAGCACAAGACGCTAAGGGCGAGAAGATAGAACAAGCTGCCGAAGGTATTCTAGCAACCTGCATCCAACACGAGATAGACCATCTAGATGGCAAATTATTCGTGGACTATCTCAGCACATTAAAAAGGCATCGGATTCGCGCTAAGCTCGAAAAAGAGCATAAGAAGCCTGTCTGAATAAATGAAAAATTTGCGAATCTGTTTTGCAGGAACACCTGCCTTTGCTGCTGCGCACCTGCTAGCGTTGCTAAAGGCAGGCCACCATGTTGTCGCGGTTTACACTCAGCCTGACCGCCCCGCGGGACGCGGCAAAAAATTACAGGCTAGCCCGGTCAAGAAAATAGCGCTTGAAAATATGCTTCCCGTTTTTCAACCATCGAGCCTAAGACCCTTGCAAGAAACTGAATCTTTAGCCTCGCTCAATTGTGACCTGATGGTCGTAGTCGCCTATGGACTACTACTTCCAAAAGCCATACTCGATGTCCCAAGACTTGGCTGTCTGAATGTACATGCATCATTGTTACCTCGTTGGCGCGGCGCTGCCCCAATTGAGCGCGCACTGTTAGCTGGAGATAAAGTATCAGGTGTCACTATTATGCAAATGGACGAAGGGCTCGACACTGGCGCCATGTTGAACAAAGAGTCCGTAAAGATCAGCGCTACCGACAATCGTCTCAATCTGGAAGAAAGACTACAAATAGCGGGCCAAGCGGCACTTATAAGAACTCTTGGTGACTTAGAAAAATATCAATCCGAGGCTACCGTTCAGAACGATGAAGACAGTAACTACGCTGCAAAGTTGGAAAAGTCTGAGGCGTTTATCGATTGGCGCCTAAGCGCGTCGGAGATTGATCGTCAAATTCGCGCGGGTATAGGTAGAAATCCTGCCTATACGGTATTGAACGATCAGCGTCTGCGTATTCTAAAAGGAACTGTGTCCGTAGAGAGCTACAATGCCAAACCAGGGCAGATAGTGGAAAGTGAAAAATCGCATTTCACTGTAAGTTGTGGCTCTGGAGCACTCGATATCCAGCGAGTGCAACTTCCAGGGAAGAGTCCGGCTACTGTAAAGGACATCAGCAATTCACGTCCGGAGCTGTTTTCTCGAGATGTTGCATTTGACCATAGACAGCCAAAATAGAGTGAGTAATAGCAGAGCCATCGTTGCAAAAATACTGTGCTCCCTGCTTAAGGACCGTGGTTCACTTACTACCCTGTTAGCCAATCACAAAGACCACCCAGAGTTTGGTTTGATCCAAGAGAGCAGTTACGGTTGCTGCCGCTGGTATTTCGCCTTGGAGTCCTTGCTCGGACAGCTACTCAACAAGCCACTGAAGAAGCAGGATTTAGACATTAAATGTTTGATGATTGTTGCGCTCTATCAATTGAGAGAACTAGAGGTTGCTGAATATGCCGTTATCAACGAGTCTGTTTCAGCGACCCTGATTTTCAAGAAGCCATGGGCCAAAGGTTTGGTGAATGCCGTCTTGCGCGGCTATCAGCGTAACAAAGACGCGTTAGAGCAAGCGTTGACTGCCAGGCAGCCAAATCAAGGCCAGGCCTTTCCGAGTTGGTTAGAGTCAGAAATTATCCAGCAATGGCCAAAGCAAGCGTTATCTGTATTCCACAACAGCAATCAGCGCCCTCCTATGACGCTACGGGTTAACCTTGCGAA
>CALKDE010000291.1 GCA_938082955.1 uncultured Pseudomonadales bacterium | reverse complement strand
GATGTGAAAATAGTAAGTACGGCAAAGGCATAGGTAGGCTTTACTAGAAATGATATAGTGAGGTTGGGCTTCTTAAACGTGCAATAACGGCAGTAAAGAACGCATTAAAAAGGATTTATAATGGAAAATGATAAAGAAATTAACTTTCCTACTCCAGTAGTCGCTTGGACAACTTTAGCTATTCTTTTTCTAGCGTATATATCATCGTTTGTGGATAGGATGATAATTAGTTTGCTAGTAGAGCCTATTAAAGCAGATTTTCAGATTTCTGATACTCAAATAAGTCTCCTGCTCGGGCTGTCTTTTGCTATTTTTTATTGTTTGGCAGCGCTACCTATAGGAAGGTTAGTGGATATTTGGTCCAGAAAAAAAATAGTCACGGTGGGTATAACTCTCTGGAGTTTTATGACTGCCTTGTGTGGGTTGGCTCAAAATTATACTCAGCTTTTTCTTGCGAGAATTGGCGTTGGGGTTGGTGAGGCGTCATTGGCACCGGCCGCCTATTCTATGCTAGCTGACAGCTTTCCTCCGAAGAAATTGGGGCTAGCGATGGGTGTTTTTACAATGGGCACTGCTGTTGGAGCGGGTCTAGCATTAATAATCGGGGGCGCAATTATTTCATTTGTGACGGGAGAGAACGGCGAGAATGTATCTTTATTCGGTATTAATTTTCTTTCAGGCTGGCAGTGGGTTTTTGTTTTGGTTGGTCTCCCTGGTTTGTTTATAGCCTTACTCACATCATTGATAAGAGAGCCAGACAGGATAGTTGTTGAAGAAAAAAAGAAGCTATATGGTGATATCTCTATTCCGATCTCTGAAGTAAAAAAGTTTTTTAAAATAAATGCAGATTTTTACATTCCTCATCACTTCGCAGTTGGATGCAGCAATCTGGCGTTGGTGGGAATTAATTCCTGGGTGTCTGTTTATTTTATGAGAATTCATGGATGGACGATAAGTGAAGCCGGGTTTAATATTGGTATTGCTTTGATTTTAGGCGGGGTATTAGGGTTAATAATCGGAGGATGGTTGAGTGATAAAATATCCGTTTACATAGCCGGAGGGAAAGCATATTTTTGTTTAGTTTGCGCTGTATTAGCTATTCCCTTTGCCATATTTTTTGCCACAGAAGACAATGCTTTCAATGCTCTTGTGTTTTTTGCTTTAAGTTATAGCTTTATGGTGGCACCTATTGCTCCGGCGGCCGCGATGCTACAAGAAATTACACCAAATAGAATGAGAGGAATGTTATCTGCTTTTTATTTGCTTATCGTAAGCTTAATTGGTTTGGCTCTTGGCCCGTTAATAGTAGCGTTTTTGAATGACACTTATTTTGGTGGTGGTGTAGGTATTCAAAAAGCTTTATTGATATCAATACCTGCTTTTAATCTACTAGCAGCTACTTTCTATTTTGTTTTGATTAAGCCTTATAGTGCAAGGTGTTCCTAAGCAAGGTCTTCTTAAAAAAATGCGAGGTTTCTTGCTGGGACGAGATTGAATGCCTTGCACGAAACGGTGGCCATGGTAACTGGTGTGATTGGTTCTATACGAATCGCTTACATGATTCTGAGGGAGGGTTGCTGTTAATCTGAAACGGACACGCCCCGGGGTGTAATGGTGACTGTGCCGGGTACTAGTTTTAGGGATTAATGAGTTAGGGTTTTTATTTATGGCCTAGCCTTTTGGCTGCCTCAGAGGGTCAGATACTTAATTGCCATGACAAACAGCTTATTAGGGCAGGATTCGATTCTCGCTCCGTGCAGCCTTTGAATTAGTAATTTTTCCTCTTCGTGAAGCTAGACTTAATTCAATATCGTAACTGGCAATACCACTTGCTAGAAACACATCTTTGACTATGCCATTCTCCTCTTCCGCATTAGCAGCAACAAAAAAGCAAGATAGGGTAGTTGTTATTAACAGCTCATTCACGGTGTAGGTTGGGAAGCGAGGCACCCATTCAGAGTTGCATGGATACCGAAAACTCCTTTTTTATAGCGTGTAGAAAATTTTCCATACTGTCCAGAAACTTCATTTTATCAGCACCGTTTATGATCTAATGCTTAAAACTAGTCGTTTTTAGAGCCATGATAATCAAAAAAAAATGCTATTCACATTCAATAGTGCGTTCTTGCGGCATAATTCTACTCTTCCTTTTATGCCCAACTCTCAGCGCCTGGGAGACTGACGAATTGGACACCCTAATTCTTGCTAGTTTTAATGCAGATAGTCCTGACTTTGGCTGGTACGTGCAAAATGATAACGTCATGGGGGGCAGAAGCGAGGGTGGGTTTGCTATCTCTTCGGGGCAGCTGATTTTTGCTGGCACTACTAACACGAATGGGGGCGGTTTCAGCTCCATCCGTACACAACCCTTAAAACTAGACTTATCCGCTTATACTGGAATAAGAGTAAAGGTTAAGGCTGACGGTCGTCGTTACACGTGGCAATTGCAAACTGATGCCCGATGGCGTGGTCGGCGAATTAATTATTGGGCTGATTTCGACACGTTAGCTAACGAAACCGACGTAATCGATATCCCATTCACGACTTTTTTCCCTCAGCTTCGCGGATTCAGGCTCGATGGCCCCGAACTCGATACCAGTCAGATTATTGAATTCGGTTTGTACCAGTACGACAAAACAGATGGTCCTTTTGAGCTTCGCTTGATAAGTGTTGAGGCGTATAAGGAAACCAAACAGCCTTGAGTTCATTCAATAGTAAAGCACAGTGGACAACGAAAGTGGGCATCAACAACTTTACAAAGTGCAAGATCACGAATTAGTTAACATCTTGGTGAGCGCAGGCAATGCTTTGTACCGCATTAGCTTAGCGGCGAAGCCACCCTCCGTCGTGCTCACGCTACCTAGGCCGTTAGCAATAAGACAGCGCACTGTGCCGAGTTATCCCTAATCCCTAATTCTTAATTCTAATCCGGTTCTGTTCGAGCTAATCGCGCTGCAGCCCCTGGTGCTAGCCATTCTCTGGATAGAGGCACCTTCGCGGACGATAAGCTGCTTGTAACGAATATCGATAGATGGCCTTTCCTATACCCCCCTGCAGGACGGCGCGTGGCAGCGAATGGGCAGCTAACTAACTATCCTCACCGGTATTCTTGCTAATCGTATTGCTAAGAATCATCACAGTTTTAGTTTTCTCGCGACTGCTTTTCACTCTTAGCTGAAAATATCAACGTGCTACGGTTTCGTATCACGAGGGTATTGCCTATACTGATCGAATCTGCAAACTGGTCTTGTTGTCGAGGGCTTGGTTTGATTAAAGGAAATGGTCCGAGCTGGCGGTCTGAACTGGGGTTTTGAGCGAATGATTCTAAACTATGTATGAAGCAAATTGGATGTCTATCCTTCCTCCGCTGCTGGCGATTGCGCTGGCGATCATCACGCGGCAGGTAATACTCTCATTGAGTGTAGGCATCTGGATCGGCTTCTGTTTGCTCGAGTCTGTGAATCCCTTGGCCGGCATTGGACTAGCGTTAGACGGCATAGTGAATGTCTTCTCAGATGCCGGCGACACGCGCGTACTGATGTTCACCCTCATCATCGGCGGGTTGATTGCGACTATCGAGAAGCTTGGTGGCGTCCGTGGCTTCATTCATTTGTTAGAACATCGTAACTGGGTAACGAATGGTAAGCGTGCGCAGTGGCTGGCCTACTCAACCGGTATCGTTGTTTTTATAGAATCGAATATCACATTACTCATTGCTGGGGCGATATCGCGACCGCTTTTTGATCGCTATAAAATTTCACGAGAGAAGCTCGCTTATATTATCGATTCTACCTCCGCACCTATCTGCGTTCTTATTCCTCTGAATGCGTGGGGCGCTGTGATAATTAGCCTCTTAGGCTCTGCCGAGATTGATAATCCAATCGACGTTTTTATTTATGCTATACCTTTTAATCTCTATCCTATTGTCGTAATACTTTTTTGTGCCTTCGTCATTGGTAAAAACATAGAGATCGGCCCAATGAAGAAGGCACAGGAGCGTACCGAGGCTGGCGAACTTCTCTGGGCGAACGCGACGCCGATGGTAGATCCATCAATCCTCTCCCAACAAGTTGAGCGCACTGATGCCGACAAGGCACGGTTCATGATTGTGCCTATTGCCGTGATGGTTATTGGCATGCCGTTAGGGTTATTTGTGACAGGTGACGGAAATCTTAGTGCAGGCTCTGGCTCTACATCCGTTCTATGGGCTGTATTGGCGGCACTAGTTACATCTTGGGGGTTGGCGCTGCAGCAGAGCCGATTGAATTTAGAAGAGTTGATGCAGATATTCTTGAAGGGAGCAGGGGGGTTGCTGCCCGTCACGATGATCTTACTGTTCGCGCTCGCGCTGGGTGACGTTGCGAATCTACTGGGAACTGGCGTCTATGTTGCGCAGCTGGTGCAGCAGAGTATTCCGTTAGCTTTGCTACTGCCCTTGTTGTTTGTTATTTCCGGTTTTATCGCTTTCGCGATCGGTTCGAGCTGGGGTACGTTTGCGATTATGATACCGCTGGCTATGCAAATCGCTGTTCCTCTGGATTTGAATAGTTCGCTATTTCTAGCTGCAGTTTTGTCGGGGTCGGTGTTTGGAGATCATGCATCACCGATTAGCGATACAACGGTCGTAGCTTCAATGGCATCCGCTACAGATCATATAGACCATGTGAGAACACAGTTACCTTATGCGCTGATAAGCGGCGGTATCGCGGCGTTTGGTTTTCTCTTGATTAGCGCCTTCATGCTCTAGTCATTTCAGTAATATCAATGAGCTGCTTACCATTGGGCATGGTATAGAAGGCGTGAGCTGCAGAAACTGCTATCATCTTCTATTCAGCAGATGTCATGAGGGCCCCTACAAATGGTATTTAAGCGAATTGATATTCACAAGGCTCGGACATTGCTCGATGCAGCACCAGAGAATGGTTTGCAGGTTATCGACATTCGGGACGAGCAGTCCTACGCGAATAGCCACATTAGCTCCGCACTACATCTGGATAATAGCAGCTTGCAGGTCTTCGTTGAGAATGCCGATATCAGCAAGCCCTTACTCGTGTATTGCTACCACGGCAATACGAGCCAGTCAGCGGCGGCCTATTTTGGCGAGCAAGGCTTCAAAGAGGCCTATAGTATGGATGGTGGTTTCAGCGACTGGGAAGTTAATTTTACCGATAAAATTGAAGCCGGTTAGAGGTTTTCCGAATAAGCGGATAAATAGACACTTGCTATAGACGCTAACTAATTGCTCGGGCCTTAGTTCTAGAGCTTAGGAGTTAGCAGGTCCCTCACCATCGCGCTTAGCAAACATGCGTTTCGCCGTCATCGCCGTCACCATATAGATCAGGTTAATCATCGCCCAGGCGAATATCTCAAGTGCCCACAATTCGTGAGTACTAGCGTCCAATTGCTTGGCAACCAAGATAAGCGTGCCCCAAAGCAGCAAGCCGAGTAACGGCAACCCCGAGACTAGACCCCAATTCCTATCCCAGTTCCGAATGGCAGCAATATTCAGCACGGCACTTCCTGTGGTGGCGGTGAATACCACAAGCCAAATTATCAAATCCCAGGAGTCAGCAGAACCTGCACTATTCACAGAGGCGGCTATTGTGGGACTGCTACCCAGTGCGAGCAGGGTAAGTGGGAGGGCGCTGAGGCGAGTATTCGTTTTTCGGTTTTGCTGAGTAATCACAGATGTATCTCTCGAGTTTCGACTTTTGATGATGTCGTGGATAGGGGATTAGAGCAAAGCACTTCGAATTGGGGAAGCACTCTTTTATTTCTTACAATCACAGATGAGGCTCACAACTTGTTACTATTGAATTCTATTAGCGTTTGCCGAGTTGGGGCAAGAGTTTAGTATAATAACCACCACTATCTGTGCACTGTCTGCGTCAATTGGGCGTGGACAGCTAATCTTACTTCGGGAGTAAAAAATGAATACGCGAGTCACAGCAGGCCTAGTTCTGCTAGTTACGTTAACAGGCTGTGCCAACGGATTATCCTCAGGCTTGGTCCCGGACAGAATTGTAGCTGAGCGTGGGGGGTTTGTTCCCGAGGGCATCGAGTATGACAATAACCGTAACCGTTTTCTCACCGACTCGATCTCCGATGGAACAATCTATGAAGTGACGTCTAGTGGCAGCGTTATTCCTGCGATAACCTCGCCAGACCTTAATGCCTCTGTAGGCATCGAAGTCGATGAAACGCGCGACATCTTGTTCGTCGCCAACTCCAATACGGGAATCCCCAGTGGAGCGGCCGAACTTGGTATCTATAACCTAACGACTGGGGAACAGCTAGCCATGGTTGACCTCGCGGCAAGTATTCCAAATAAGCCAGCCGATGCCGCACATTTCGCTAACGACGTTGCAGTGAGTAAGGCCGGAGTTGCCTATGTCACCGATAGCAGAATGAAGATCGTCTATAAGGTAGACAAATATTATCGCGCGAGTGTGCTTATCGATTTTGGCGTCGATGCTGAATTTGGATTAAATGGCATTGAGTATCATCCTGCGGGCTACCTAATATTGGCATCACCGGGGAGCGGGCAGCTCATTAGAGTGCCAGTTGATAACCCCTCGCGCTGGGCGCTGATAGACTTGGATGTTCCTGCGACGGGCGTTGATGGCATAGTTTGGGCATCTGATGGAAGTTTAGCTGGCGTATCGAATAATAGAAGTAGGGCAGTGAAGTATCGCAGCGACGACAATTGGCGATCAGCGCGACTCACTGGCATGGCGAGTTATTCAGGGCAGTCCACCACAGGCGCCGTCGTTGGGGATGAGATATACGTTGTGCAGCCACATTTTTCTGATGACGAGCCGCCAGAAATAGTGCGCGCCAAATTCTAGACACGTAGCAATTCGGCTTAAGAAATGGATGCTTAATACTTCGTATTAAGCATCCAGATGTCGGCATAACTCAGGGCTTCAAAAAGATCCTTATCGATAACAGGATCAGACTCTCCTATCATAGCCAGTGCCTGCTGTATTCCAAATAAAGACCAAATGTTATGAGGGTGCTCGCTTAGATCCCGGCGGTAGACTTCTAACGCATTGTCATATGCTTGCAATTCCATATAAGCGGCGCCTAACCAGTGCCGCGGAGAAAAAGGCAGTGGCTCTGGCTCATCGTAATTCAGCTTATCGTAGTAGTGCGTAGCCAGACGGAAAGCGTCGGCGGCTGCTTCTATATTCCCCTCGGTCCAGGCGATCTCGCCTTCTAAAATCCCAGCAAGCGCACCGACGATATCTTTGCCGTCGTGGAAACGGAATCGCGCGGTAGTCGTCTCGGTCAGCTCTTTAAGGGACTGCATGGCATCCCTTGCCTTGTCGGTGTCACCTGATTTCAGCGCGGCGTAGCCTTGGGAGAAATCATACATACTCAGATTAATCTCGCCCGTTGGCGGTTCGGTTATATCCAAGACCTCATCGAAACGGCCGAAGCGAATCAGCGCCATGCTATGCATTGAGGTATTGTTGTTTAGCTTGGCAAGATCCTTCGCCGCTTGAACAGCCGCGGCGCTTTCGCCGCCCATACTGGCAGCATAGTAGAGCATCGTTAGATTGTGAGTTGGGTAAATTGCGAAGCCTTCACCGATAGCTGCCTTTTGATCGGAGTGCCAGGCGAGTGTATTTGCGCGCACCGCATCATGCCACAGGCCCATCTCGTTCCAGGTATGGCTGGGCATGTGGTTGATGTGACTTGCACCTGGAATAGAGCTGCCTAAGAATCGGGCGCAGGGTGCAGCAAGCTCTGGGGTAGATGTAGACTCCGTCGCATGAACGAGCAGATGACAGGCTCCAGGGTGCCTGATGTCCTTTTCGAGCACGGCCAGGAGTACGCCGTGCAGTCGAGTCACGTTTGGATCATCTAGTTGACGATAGCCGCGACGTTCTTCGAGCAAGAACAGCGACTCGCCGTATAGCGTTGCTATATCGAGATCATTTGGATACTTCGCAGAAAGTTCTCCCATAGCGTTGGCGTAGGCTTGGTCTTGAATGCGTCGAGTCTCTGGATCGAAATCCTCGACGTAGCGAATGGCAAGTGCTCGAATCATGTCGGCTTCTTTCGCGGTAGCGCCCTGGATCCTAGCCAAGGCTTGTTGCAGTGCATAATAAGCACGCGGCGACTGTGCGGTGGTCATTGCGCCGTTTAAGTAAGAGCCCCAACTCCATGCCTCTCCCCAATAGCAGATCGCGCAATCTGGATCTGCCGTGTGTGAGGCTTTAAATGATCGTGCCGAGTCTTCCTTTGCGAACGAATACATTAATTGAAACCCCTGATCAAAATAGGTCTGAGCCATTTCGTTGTCAGAAGAGATAGGGAAGTGAAAGTCACCCATCGCACTATCAAACAGTTTTATAGGTTCGTTAAAGGAATCGGGATAGTCGACCTGCTGAGCGAGGGTATTGATGCTGATGCCGCAGCAGCATAAGGCGGCTAACGCGATAGAGAATCGGTTCATAGTTTGTTCCTACGATTTTAGTTCTATAAGTTCGGTTGTCAGTGACTAGATAGTACCCGTAATTTGTTCGCTAAAATTGATCTACTGCAAAATGAATTCAACGGGTGCATTAGGCCCTAGTGGCCAACCTAAGATTACCCAGATGACAGTTAATATCAGGCCCGAAACTAGAAGCACCGCAGAATAGGGCAGCATCGTTGCGGCCAGCGACCCAAGTCCGAACTCTTTTTGCCAGCGCTGGCAAAATATAAGTATCAAAGGGAAGTAAGGCATGAGGGGCGTAATGATGTTTGTTGCGCCGTCACCCACACGGTAGGCAGCAGTGCTCATCTCAGGGCTGATGCCAATCAACATTAGCATCGGTACGAGCACGGGTGCGAGCAGAGCCCACTTCGCGCTAGCAGAACCTATAAACAGATTGATGGTTGCACCGAATAAAATTATCAGTGCCATCAAGGCGGAATCCGGAAGGCTAGAGCCTTCTAATACGGCGGCTCCTTTGATAGCAAAAATAAGACCAAGATTTGACCAGTTGAACATTGCTACAAAGTGAGCGGCGGTGAACGCGAGCACCAGATAATAGGAGAGGTCTGCCATAGCGCCACTCATCATCTTCACGATATCGCGATGATTCGATACGGTGCCGGTAGCTGACCCATACGCCCAACCTGCGGCGAGGAATAAAAAGAAGAAGCCGGCGACCAAAGATTGAAACATTGGCGTGAGTCTGGCCTCAGGATTTGCCGCTTCATTTATAAGCGGAGTGCCAGGGCCCACTGTTAGGAAGATCCAAAGCGCGATAATTCCCAGACAAGCATAACCGGCACGAGCCAGGCCTTTGCGTTCGCTATCGCTCAATGTGGTGCTCGGGTCTTTGATGACGCCAGCGGCAGTGCTCTGGGCATCACCGGGTTTAATCGGCGCCAATCGAGGCTCGATGATCCTGTCGGTGACATACCAGATCGACGGTAGAAACACGAAGGTCATGGCGATGATAAAGTAGGCGTTACCAGCGATGTTCGCATCCCACGAGGGCTGGATAGTTTCGGCTGCCGCCTCGGTGATACCGAATAGGAGGGCGTCTAGCTGGCCAGGCAAAAGGTTTGCTGAGAATCCACCGGACACACCGGCAAAGGCCGTGGCTATGCCGGCGATTGGGTGGCGACCGGCGGCGGCGAAGATAACGCCAGCCAACGGGATTAGAACAACATAGGCAGCGTCGGCCGCTAGGTTACCCACCATGCCAATAAGCGCCACAGCTGGGGTAAGCAGAAATAAAGGAGCCTTCGATACGGCGCCGCTCATCGCGGACGCAAAAAGACCAGAACGCTCTGCAACGCCTGCACCGAGCATTACCACAAGGACATAACCAAGAGGATGGAAGCTGGTAAAAGTTTCCGGCATATCTACAAGTAAGCGCTGGATATTTCCCGCCGACAGCAAGCTCTCGGCACTAATCATAATAGCATTACCTGCCGCATCGACCTGTGTAGGGTGGGCTGCAGACACGCCAAATACGGCCGCGACGACACTTATGGCTATGACAACAGCAATACAGTAAAGAAAGATGAATACCGGATCTGGCAGCTTGTTTCCAGACTTCTCTATCCAGGCGAGAATACCTTTCATTTCATTGGTTTGTTTTTGTGCGTTCTCATTCATTGTTATTATCCTAGGCGGCTGATACACGACGATCGCTTGTTAGTAACACTCTGCATTTACTGTATGGCAGGGCCTTAACGAAGCAACCGGAAAAAAGTATTTAGCTCGTTTAAATAGCTCGCGGGCTGTTCCAGCGCTGCGAAGTGTCCGCCTTGTTCCATTAGGGAGTAGTGGCGTAAATCATACGCTGCCGCCACCCAGGATCTTGGCGTTATAAAAATCTCAGCAGGGTAGAGGGCGACCCCAGTAGGCACATCGATATACTCGATCGGCTTGACGACTGGTGTCTTACTGTTTTCGTAATAGATACGCGCAGAAGAGGTAATGGTCTCGGTAAACCAATAGATGGCGATATTGGTCAGCAGCTCATCTTTGCTGAAATAATTGTCGAGATCGCCGTCTGCGTCCTGCGGCAAGTCGGACCAGCCGTGAAACTTCTCTACGATCCATGCGGCCAGTCCCGCCGGTGAATCATTTAATCCATAGCCTAAGCTTTGTGGCTTAGTCCCCTGAATTCGTTGATAGCCAACTTCATTCAGCATGTAAGCAATTCGCGCGGTGCGTAAGCTGCTTACTGCCTCTGAGACATCGTCTCGCTGCGTTTCGTCTGCTGGCGGGCCCGCTAAAACCATATTGGAGTGCAGGCCTATTAATCGTTCTGGATAGTTGTTAGCAAGATAGCGATTAATGATTGCGCCCCAATCCCCGCCTGCGATTGCATATTGCTCATAACCGAGGCGCTGCATGAGACCGGCAAGAATATGCGCAATCTTCTCCGGGCTATAACCAGGCTCATTCGGTCTTTCTGAAAAGCCGAAGCCGGGAAGTGAGGGCGCTATGACGTGATACGAATCGGCAATATCTCCCCCATGAGCGACGGGGTCGGTGAGAGGCCCTACGATCTTCGAGAATTCGGCTACCGACCCAGGCCAGCCGTGAACAATCATTAATGGAATTGCATCGGGGTTCTCGGAACGCTGATGAATGAAGTGCATATCTAAGCCATCGATTTCAGTTTTGAACTGGTCGAATTGATTTAATTCAGATTCTTGTTTCTTCCAGTCGAAGTCGTTCTGCCAATAGGCGATTAGTTCGCTCAGGTAGCTGGAGTCGGTGCCATACTCCCAAGTGGTATCTGCTATCTGATCAGGCATGCGGGTAGCTGCAAGCCTGCGTTTGAGATCCGCGATCGCAGCGTCTGCGATATCGATCTCAAAGGGTATGATGGGTGCGTTGTTTGCAAACCTGAACTCAGGCATGGGCTTCTCCTTTTCAGAGGGTGTGACTTTATTCAGATCCGCTAGATTTGATCTGAGTAGGTCAGGCTTAGCAATGGCGACTGATGCAATCGCAATGGTTAGAATTGCAGCTAATACAAGGGTGAGCCTTGTTCGTTTAATAGATAGTACTGATAGTCTTAAGTGCATAACGTACCTCGCAGCGCAAGCTGGTAGTTGATTCTTGGTTTGTACCTAGTTATTTTCTATATCTGATAGTGCCTTACGGAAAATTTCAACAGCAGAGTCTATTTCTTTCTTGCTAACATTGAGAGCGGGCAATAGGCGCACGCTATTCCCCCCTGCCTTAACAACCAATAATTTCTGCTCTTGCAGGCGCGTAATTAATTGTCCCGCATCGGTCAGGCAGTAGAGACCTACCATAAGGCCAAGGCCCTTTACTTCGGAAAGTAACAGCGGGTAGCGCTGGACGAGAGTTGAAAGCTCAGCCTTTAAATAGTCTCCTAACTCACTCACATTTCGCAGAAAGCCGGCATCATTAAGCGTATCCATAACGGCGTTGCCAACGGCCGTCGCCAGAGGATTGCCTCCAAAAGTACTGCCGTGAGTTCCCGCCACCAAGGAGCAAGCGACTTCTTCCGTGGCGAGACACGCGCCAATTGGAAATCCACCGCCAAGCCCCTTCGCTGTGGCGAGTATATCGGGATTAACGCCCAATTGTTGATAGGCGTAGAGGCTGCCGGTGCGTGCGATACCGCATTGCACTTCATCAAACATAAGTAGAATGTTATGTGAGTCGCATAACTCTCTGATAGCCTTAAGATATTCGATTCCAGCAACGCTAATACCACCTTCACCTTGGATCGGTTCGATGATGATTCCAGCGGTATTCTCGTTGACCACACACAGCAGTGATTCGAAGTTTCCGAACTCAGCTTGATCGAAGCCTGGGTCTCCGACGAGGAAGCCTTCGCAATGAACAGGGTTAGCAGCAGACGCGATAGCGGCAAGGCTACGCCCATGGAATGCACCGCTCATCGACACAATACGATTCTTATGACCCAGGTCCTTAGAATGGAAGTAGCGGCGAATAGCTTTGAAGCCACATTCAATCGCCTCGGTGCCGGAGTTGCAGAAGAAGACGCGATCGGCGAATGTACTGGCGACTAGTTTATTGGCCAGCTGTTCGCTAGGCTCGGTGTTATAGAGATTGGAGGTATGCCACAGGCGGTTCGCTTGACCCGTCAGTACGTCGATCAATTTAGGGTTGCAGTGGCCGAGGCTATTGACTGCTATCCCCATTCCAAAATCGAGATAACGCTCACCATCTTTAGTGAACAAATAGGAACCCTGGCCACGTTCAAAATTCAGTTCCCGAGTTCCATAGTTCTGCATGAGTGCAGAGCTCATATTTTTATCCTAATTCA
>CALKDE010000290.1 GCA_938082955.1 uncultured Pseudomonadales bacterium | reverse complement strand
CCGAAAAGGGCGGCAAAGGCCATGGGGTTTTTGACTCAGGGCTACTCGATGAATATCGATGAAGTCATCAACAACGCTCTGTTCCCTTCTGAAACCGACGAGATGGTTATAGTAAAAAACATCGAGCTTTACTCGATGTGCGAACACCACATGCTTCCATTTATTGGAAAGTGCCATGTTGCCTACATTCCAAATGGCAAAGTCATTGGCCTCTCAAAGATAGCAAGGGTTGTCGACGTTTTCGCTAGACGACTACAGATCCAGGAAAACCTTACCAACGAGATCGCTAACTGTATCGTCGAGAAAACCAATGCAGCCGGCGCGGCAGTGATCATCGAGGCTCAGCATATGTGTATGATGATGCGTGGAGTCGAAAAACAAAATTCCACAATGACCACGTCCTGCATGTTGGGTGCATTCAGAAACAGTCAGTCAACACGAGCGGAGTTCCTTTCTCTAGTCAAGTAAACAACCTATCTCGGAACTGATGATAGTCTAACGTAGCACTATTTCGACACGCTCTTCGCAATCTCCACTAGCACAGCTTGGTGCCAGCGGCCCCACCCCTGCCGCCTCGATTCGCTGCGCGTCGATGCCGGCTGCTATTAACGCCTGTCGAAGCGAATTCGCTCTTGCCAATGAGCGCTGCATTAATTCTTGCAGTGACTGAGCATCTTGTTTCAGATGCGCGACAACATAAACAGAAAGTCCCTGATCTGAATTCAAGGCAGAGACTAGCGACTCCAAATTAGCTGGCCCGGCTAGGCTGTCGTTTGATTGAAAACTAATAGAAGGAAGAATCACACTGCCCTGTTCTTGCAGTCGCTGCAGTAAATTTGAAACTACCACTGCGTTAAATGTCTCTTGAATCTCTGGTTCGTCTATCTCTATTGTCGCTGCTATTTGTTCTGACTCTTGTGTTCCGGCCGGCTCTACGATCTCTATATGCGCATAAATCTTCCTATTGACCCGGGTAATGATATACACGGAAAAATACGGACTTTCCTCTAAAGCAGAATTTGCACGAAAGGCAATGAAATGCTGATTGCGTTCCGGCCCATAGAGGATACGGTTTCTAAATATATCGTTGGCCCAATAATTACTGCTGCCGCACTCCCTGCCGCCGCAGCTATACAGCACCTCATAATTCTTAGCTATTAACTGTTCCTGATAAAACGCGTAGACATCATCACCAGTGAACTCCTGCGATACTTCATAGGTAATCTTTGTGACATCCCCTCTGAGTCTCTCGGAATTTTCAGGGATCACTTCTCCGCGAACTCTCTCTAATGCGCCGAGGATAATTCGGTAGTTGATATCTCTGAGCAATTCTCGCTCGATAATTTCCGAATCAGCGAACCCGGCGACTAGGCTATGATCACTAAAGCCGACAACAAGCTCATCGGATTGCGCGGCGCTCACTACTGGAAAACCAAGCAGTAGAATTACTAGCGGTAGGAATCGTCTTACAAAATGATAAGTAGTACAAATCATGGATTTCTCACGGGTTTCTTACGGTTCTAGCATGTACGCAATTTTAGCGCATCCTGGCGCTACGACATCCATCGATAGGCAATGCAGAGTCGCGTTAGCAACGTAGCGATGTGACTCCATAGTGCCATCCACCATCACCGACAGCAAGTTAGACAGGAATGGATTGTGGCTAACAATCAACAGATGCCGCACATCGATTCCCTCGATAGCGTCTAACACGCCATAGACATCGCCACCGGGTTTAATACTCTCATCAGTGGTAAGGACCAGATCGGGGAATAGTCTCATCACGGCAGCCGCCGTCTGCTGCGCCCTATTGTAGGGACTGCAAAGAACTCGATCCATTGCGGGGGAATACTGCTTGAATTTCTCAGTTAGCGAACGAGCCTGAGCGAGCCCCTCGACAGTTAAGTCTCTTGCTGAATCCGATGCAGCCCTGTCTTGTGCTATCGCATGACGTAACAAATAGACTAGCATCTCAGTTTCTCTTCAGCCTAGCACTGTTTAGGAATCGCTAGCGCCTTTGTCTCCTGCATCTACCTCGGGCTTCTCGGTAGTTCTAGGAGACTTCTTCGCCGCCTTCTTTTTAACAGACTTCTTCTTAGCTGCAGGTTTCTTTACCGCCGCACTTGTAGCGGATGCTTTCTCCTTGGCCCCCTTCTTTACGGCCGACTCCTTTAGTAGTGAGTCGTCTTTTACTTCGGGAAAGCCGGAAAATGGGAACGGCTTTACATCGGAAAGATAAGTCATGAACTTGAACAGCTGCGAGACATACAGTTCCAGCGCAGCGGAAAAATATTTTAAGTTGGCATTGGCGCTGCCCGTAATGATTGTGAACAGCGCTTGCGCGATACTCAACACCAGAACCAAAGGCAGTAAAACGAAATAGGAGGCCATCGCGAAGACGGCCACGAACAGCGCTCGAATCCAAGCCGGTGGCTGAATAATATTATCTACAATCTCATTACGTTTTTTTGACATGGACATTCCTCTACTGTGTTTTGAAAGGCACGATCGACTCAGTGCCGTTTATCTATTGCGCTGTATAAACCGCTAGTCAAGAATCTTATCTTCATTCGCTGCAAACTCGACATCCAGAGCCAGTTCACTCAGCATCAGCGATGAAATTATATTCTCAAGAGAATCATTTTCATAAATTATCTTATATAGTCCGCTAGCCAGCGGCATATAGACACCTAATTCTTCGGCCTTCTCTTGCACCAGCTTAACCGTATTCACGCCCTCAGCCACCTGACCTAGCTCGGCTATCGCTTCTTCTAGAGGGACGCCCTTGCCTAGGGCAAGACCAATTCTGTAATTTCGACTCAATGGCGTCGAACAGGTGACAATCAGATCACCTACACCCGCCAAACCCAAGAACGTCATCGGATCAGCACCTAACTCCTTTCCGAACCTGGCCATCTCAGTTAAGGCGCGAGTCACTAACATGCTATTGGTGTTATGACCCATACCAAGAGCGGTCGCTATCCCGGCAATAATCGCATAAATATTTTTAAGCGAGCCACCCAATTCCACACCGAACATGTCGTTGTTCGCATAGACTCGAAAATACTGAGACTTAAGTGCACTCTTCACCAATTCGCGCACTTGTTCATCAGGGCTGGCAATCACGGTGCCGGTGAGATTTTTTTTCGCGATCTCCACAGCAAGGTTCGGACCACTTAGCACACCTACTTTGGCATTCGGGGCTTCCTGATGCAATATCTGAGTCATCAAATCAAAGCTGCCACTTTCTATTCCCTTCGTGGTGCTAACAAGCACAGTACTCTGGGCAAGATGCGGAACCATGTCCCTTACTACCTGGCGGAAGGAGGAGCTCGGGACGGCGACGAAAATCAGGCTACTATCTTTCACCGCTGCCGCCATGTCAGAAGTGGCAACAACTCTTTCATTAAGTTGGTAGTTGGGAAGGTATTGCGAGTTTTCGCGAGTACGATTGAGCTGTTCTGCCTTGGATTCGCTGCGCATCCAGAAACTGACCTCATAGCCATTTTCTGCAGTAATATTGGCTATCACCGTGCCGAAGCTACCACCGCCAATAACCGAAATCTTGCTTGTAGACATGAGTGCCCTTCGCTGTCTGTCGAGCGCGCAATGATAGTCTGATTAGCCCCTAATACCAAGGCGGCACAGCAGGGCAACGCTCTACACTCTTGCCAGCTTCACCGTGAGTGGCCAGCTCACTCCATGCGCCACGCCTCATGAAGATCCTCAATCATTAGCTCCAAAGGGTCGCTTCCCTTGTTTTTTCTATAGCGCTGCAGGGCTGAGCACGAAGTGAAGTAGCCGCAAAACTGCTGCAGATTCCATTCACCGGTCATGACGACATTCCACCCGGGGCATGCCGCGAATAAAAAGCCAATGTCCCAATAGTGCTTCTCAACTAAGCACTTCTGCGGCGGCCAGTACTCGCCAAATATCTCCCCGTACAATCTCTCCACAAGGGCATCGATAGGGGCATCGATTGCGACATTGATCTGATGAACCGCCTAGCACCACGCCGCCAAAACACCGCAAGGCAGGTTTTAACGTTATCGACAAAGACATCTGTATCAAGCCCATGCAGCGCCTGTGCATGCTCGGAGAAATGATCCTTGAATGTCATAGCTTCCCTCGCCCTCTCTACCCTCTTTACCCTCTTTACCCTCTCAACTCTCTCACTCACTCAACCTCCTCGACTTCCACGCATGAGTTCGATTCGATTGGATTGATAGAAAACGAGCGCATCGTAGACTTGGTTCGCCACTGACTTAGGCGTAATCGATGCCCCTACGAACTGATCGTATTCGTTCTCAGCAGTAATCGGCTGCCAGCTTAGGCGCAAGATGTCGCGCATACTATTCCCTGCGAATTCGTTCATCCATTTCGAGTCTATAACATCAACCACGCCATAAAGCTGATCGGAATTGATGTCTTCGATTACGCGAGCGGCGCTAATCCGACCGAACATGTCTACTGCGATTAGCAGGTCAATCTTGCCGTTGAATCCATCTTCTGCAATCGCAGGTACGGCGACGGAGACCGCCTGCCCGTCCTTTCTCGCGATGTAGGCTAGTCGATCCCTGTGCAAATTAAGCAAATGCAGGTTGCTGAGCTTGCTGCCTTGAGCAACAGCTGGAAGTAAATAGCTATCTAGCACTAGATCGTTATCAAAGCTGCCGGGGTCAAAAAATTGATAGAGATTACGCCGATCGAATTCCTGCCGTGCCTCCAACAAGCCATCCGCCGTTAAAAGATTAACAGCTGTAAGCAGGAGCAATAAGGCTGCTAACACAGCGCACTGTGGGGAATTATTTTTTAAAAACGAAGACATACTATCCACCAGCGCGAACCGGCGCGATTCGCTTTTAGGATGAGCCTAAATAAAACTTAGATGAGTGCAGAGGCTGTGGCAACGATCAACATGATTGGTTCGGGATAGATACCAAACAGTAGCAACAAGAATAATAGAATGGCGAGCACTGCGTAGGAACCAACACTCTCCACACCACCAACTCGATAAGGCAGTGACTGCTTTTCCGGCATGAACATGCGATAGATTATTCGAAGATAGTAGTACAGACCGATGCCACTGCCCAACACCAACACCCCTAGCAGCATCCAAAGGCCCGCCTCAACGCCACTTAGAAAAATATAGAACTTGCCTATAAATCCTACCGTGAGCGGAATGCCCGCAAGAGAAAGTAGCATTGCAATAAAAGTTGTAGCTAATAAAGGGTTGCGCCAAAAAAGTCCCCGGTACTCTTTTATCGAATCGAACTCCTTTTCGCTCGAAGATATGATCGACGCCACACCGAAGGCACCTAACGACATGATCATATAAGCGATCAGATAGAAGGTAATTGCCTCGACGGCGATTGTTCCTGTGACATAGTGCCCAGCAACCAGAGCGAGTAGCAGATAACCCATGTGCGCGATAGACGAATACGCCAGAATTCTTTTCAGGTTGTCTTGCAACAGAGCCAGCAGATTGCCCACTAACATAGAAGTGGCGGCGATAAGAGTGAGAACAGCCACCATTGAATCGAAGCTCAACGCGTCACTTATCAGTATGAAACGCAGCAATACGACGAACATCGCCGCTTTACCAATCGTGGCCAGATACGCCGTAGCAGGCACAGGAGCTCCTTCATAAACATCAGGCGTCCACATATGAAACGGCGCTAGGGAGAGTTTGAATGCCATGCCAGAAACAACCATCAGCAACGCAACAACCGTATAACCATCTCCCAGCCCGGAGGCGGGCAGTTTGGTAACGCTGGCAAATGAAAGCGTCCCAGTCTGCGCGTAAATCAGGGCCATACCGAATAAGATAAAGCCAGAAGCGGCCGCCGAAAGAACAAGATATTTAACCGATGCTTCCAGCGGAAACTTCGCGGATTTCGCACTGTGCAAGGGATAGGCGATCATGCCATACAAAGACATACTGAGTGTCTCTAGGCCTAACACGGTGCTCACGAAATGATTGCTGCTCACCATCACGATAGCGCCGACAGTCGCGATCGTTAGCAGCAGGAAGTATTCTTCTTTTTGATCATCCAGCTCGAAGAAATAGGGAAAGCTCAATACAGCAAGAATCATTGCCGATGCGCAAACAACAACAGTAAATAATAGGCTGTACTGATCGATAATTAGCAGCGGTGTAACTTGCTGACTCGTCCCGCCCATCATTGACACAGCAACCAGTGTTGCCACTAACAGTCCAGTAATCGTTATGGCACCGGTGGCGATGTAACTACGGCGTATACCAATCATCAGCATTGCTACTACGGACGTCGCCGTCACTATAAGCAGTGGCAGTAGTGGAAGTAAATCATTGAACGACGTAATCATAGCTCGCTGCCCTGCGTGTAGAGAAGCTGCCCAGTTTCGTTAAGTAAATTCGTCAGGGTAGTGGACGACATATCCAAAAAGCTCTGTGGGTACATACCCATCCAAATCAAACCAATCATCATCGCCCCAAAATAAAACATCTCGCGACGACTCAGGTCGGCTAGGTGAGTGTCATCGAAGTCCGAGTTTCGATAAGCGCCATGGAAAACCTTCTGAATAACCCAAAGAGAATAAACCGATGCGAAGATGAGACCAAATGCAGCAGCAACGGTAAGACCAATGCTTGCCTGGAACGC
>CALKDE010000289.1 GCA_938082955.1 uncultured Pseudomonadales bacterium | reverse complement strand
TCGGGTTTACTTGAATAGAGTTCCGTGAGCACTTCCTGGCGCATGTCTTGAATAGCCTGCCTACGCTCGTCAGGAGTTCCTCGAGTCATGCCTGTGGCCGTGCAAGAGGCTAGAAATAGCAGTAGCAACACTGAGCTGATTGACCTGCTTGCAATGGTGCCTATCTTGGTGTGCATATCTACTTCTCCGATGGGTAACTCTGAATAATTTTATGCTGCCTCGGCGAGCCCCTTGGGGTATTTGGGCTGTACAGGTCTCTACTTTGTTTTTTTGATCGCCGACGCGTACCGGTAAAGAATCGCCTTGATTTCGGAGTCGCCGAAAAGCTAGAGATACTCTGGGTTTATTCAACCCTAGTTAACTTCACTGATAAATACGTATCCTTCGACAAGCTTCTTAACTTCGTCAATCTTAGTCTTGTCGATCACATCGATGCGCAGAACCAGTCCTCGCTTTTTCTCTATTTCGCTTGTAACAGTTGCATCCATAGATTTCCCGGTTAGTAATTCGCGGATGACTTGCTCAGCTATACTTTGACGTAGAGTCGGGCGAAATATTTTGCCGACAGCGGTGAGCGGCATCGCATCTATAAACTCGATTCTTTTAGGAATTGCTGCGCGTTCTGACATGGCGCTCGCGCAATGATCTATCAGTTCTTGTTCTGTCACATTGCTGCCTGCAATCTTCACTACGTACGCCATTGGCAGCTCGCCTGCATAGGGGTCGGGCAATCCTATCGCGATGGATGTCACTACGTCGGAATGGATATTGAGCGGTTCCTCGATCAATTCTGGGTCGATGTTGTGACCACTGCGGATGATGAGGTCCTTGGCGCGTCCCGAAAGATAGAGGAAGCCTTCGGCATCCATATAACCGATATCACCGGTATTGAACCAGCCATCTTCGACCCAGGCGCAGGCGTTGTCGATATTGCTCTTATAGCCCTCAAATACCTGTGGGCCTTTGACCAGGATGACGCCACTTTCACCTAGCGGGCAATCTTTAGTAACGGCAGTTCCCTCGACATGGGCAATGCGAATCTCTGAGTAGGGTACGCGCATGCCGACGCTGCCCGGTGGTTGAACAAGTGGAGCGCGTGAGATCAGCGCAGTAGTTTCAGTCATGCCATAGCCGTTGCCTACCTCTACGCCAAAATTCTTCTCGAAACGCAGTTCGAATGGCAGCGAGAGAGGTGCAGCACCGGAATTGACATTGGTCAGGCTACTGATATCGGCTTCGCCTAGGGGAATATCCGCTAGCGCCATGAGTACAGTTGGAACGGCTGAGAATTGCTTCACCTGAAAGCGCTCGACATGTTTCCAAAAATTCTTCATCGCAACCGGTGAGCGAAATCCACTAGGCGTCATCAATACGATGCGATAGCCCACAGCGAAGGCGGCGACTCCTTGAATTATGCAGCCGTAAATATGAAACAGCGGCAGTCCACAAAGTACGGTATGCCGTTCCATGTGCGCTGTATAGACTTGCATCAATTGCCCTAAGAACGCCATGTTGCCATGTGTTAATTGAGCCAGTTTGGGTCGGCCAGTGGTGCCTCCCGTATGGAAGTAGGCGGCTTTGTGCTCGCCTGAAAACTTTCTACCGCTGGCTAGCGATGTGCTGTCTCTCAATGCAATGGATGCGTCAAAATCTAAGATGTCGAAATTTCCCTTAGACAGCTCTGCAGCTCCTGGATTGCAGAGACCGGGTATATTGACTTCTAACAGTGTAGTAACACTTGCGCACTGGGACAGGGCTGCGCGCACTTTCTCATTGATGTCACTATGCTCTGACTGGGCGAGGCAGATGACGACCTTGGCGTTGGCTGCTGTAACAATTTCGGCAATGTGCTCCGCTTCGAGCAAGGGGTTGATTGGATTGGAGATGCCGGCTGCTTGTGCGCCCCAGATAGCAAAATGGGTTTGTGGCAATATCGGCAGAATAATGGAGACGGCATCATCAGTGGTGACGCCAAGTTCATTGAGCAGGTTTGCTGTGCGTGTAACCTGGGCCCCTAATTCGGCGAAGCTGACTGTTTGTGCTGGTTCGTCGGGCAGCCCCTGTAATAGAAATTCTAGAGCGGCTTTATCGCCGAAGCGATCCGCGCTGTCCTTTATCAAGTTGTAGCTGTCGGTATAGGGGAATCGCTCAATTAGAGGCGTTTTCTCAAAGGCCTCTACCTCGGCAATGGTTTCTAGCAGGGGTTCGGGAGCTGGTATTTGCGACAGGTCAATCAAGGGAAGTTCTCCTGGTTCTGGCTAATGCTCATTGTATAGCCTGAGCTTTGTGGCATTCAGGCAGCTTTTTCTTTGGGCGATTTATAGCACGGAATTGGATTGGATAGTTGCGTAAAAACGGCGATTAGCTACTGCGGGTATTGGAGAAATTCACCATCGCTGTTAGGGCGTCACGGTATTCTGAGGGAGGCAGAACATCGAGGCAGGCAAGGGCCTGATCGGACTCTGACTTGGCGATCTTTCGAGCGTAATCTAGTGCGCCACATTCCTGTACTATCTTTATGACTTTATTAAGTTTTTCATCTTGCAGTTGTTCGTCGGCTAGAGCTTGCCTAATCAACTCAGCTTGTTCTGCGCTCCCATGCTCCAGGGCGTAGATAAGAGGTAGGGTAGGCTTCCCTTCGGCGAGATCGTCACCAATGTTTTTGCCGAGAGATTCGCTGTCGCCGGCATAGTCCAGCACATCGTCGATTAGCTGAAAGGCGGTGCCCATATGCATGCCAAAACGTGTTAGTGCTAGCTCTTCCTCATCGGAGGCATTTGATAGGATCGCCCCACACTGTCCAGCTGCTTGAAACAAGATCGCCGTCTTATTCTGAATAACCTGCATGTAGTTCTGTTCGGTCGGATTCGGGTTGTTCTTGCTGATTAGCTGCAAAACCTCCCCCTCTGCGATCCTATTGGTGGTGTCGGCGATGATTTCCATGATTTTCATGCTGCCGAGCGTTACCAAGATTTGGAATGCCCTAGAGTAGATGAAATCGCCCACGAGGACACTGGAGGGGTTGTTCCATTGTTCATTAACGGTTGGTCGTCCGCGACGCAATGACGACATATCGACGACATCATCGTGCAGTAGGGTGGCGGTATGGATGAATTCGATCACCGAGGCCAAGGCTATATGCTGCTGATTGTCGATTTTGCAGGTTTTGGCGGCGAGGAGCACGAGAAGAGGACGCAGGCGCTTGCCGCCAGCGTCGACGATATAATGGCCAATATTTTCAACAAGCGGTACATTCGAGTAGAGCTGGTCCACAATGAATTTATCTACGGCCTTAAAGTCGGCTTCGACAACTGATCGAATTTGCTGATACCGATTTGACTGATTCATAGGCGCTTTTCTGCTAATTTTCTGGCTATTGGCTGGCAACAGGTCTTAATTGAGAGACATCCTGATCAGCACGCATGCTAGGGAGCGAAATGGGTGGTGTCAAGCCAACTAGGCCTGCAGATTAAGGCTTTGGATCGCTAGCACCTGCCCAAATACGCACAGCGACTAAATACGGGCTCTGGCCGATATTTCTTCCAGTGCTTATCGAGAGAGATCAATGGCAAATCTGCTTGCTTCAAAGTGACCGTTCCCGTAAAATGCCGGCCCCTATAGGAATGGGTAACTTTCCCATTCAAAAGGCGGTATCGGAGAGAATTATGTACGCGGTTATTAAGAGTGGTGGCAAGCAACACAGGGTTGAAGAAGGT
>CALKDE010000288.1 GCA_938082955.1 uncultured Pseudomonadales bacterium | reverse complement strand
ATATCCATTTCCATCTGCAAGTTCTGCACCCCTCTCAATGTAGCCGTAGCCTGTTTCTGGGGCACTTGGCACTATCCCGAAAGTAACCAACTTCTCTTGCCTGGCAGACTGCAAGGCCTGATCTATTACTTGCTGAAATGCTGCTTGATCCTTAATCACGTGATCGGCCGGTAAGACTAAGAGAAGTGGGTCCGCGTTATCTTGTAGCGCACACAATGCAGCAAGAGCTACCGCGGGCGCTGTATTTCTGCCGACCGGCTCTAGCAATAGTTTGCAGTGCTCTTTTCCAAGCTGCCTTAATTGTTCTGCCACCAAGAAGCGATGATCGTTATTACATACGACTATCGGATTTTCGACGTCAGGCACACCCTCTAAACGAGACAATGTGTTCTGAAAAAGCGACCCCTGCATGTTGGGAAAATCAATAAATTGCTTTGGTAGCATCGATCGGGAGACTGGCCAGAGGCGGGAACCCACACCGCCAGCGAGAATAACAGGAATTAACATAGAGCCTGCAACCTTGGACTTTTTAAACGGGAATGACAAAAACGAACAACATTGTAGCAAGATATCGTCTATTTTAATAAATTAGAGTCGATTCAGTGGCCTGCAATCAATTTATGATCGATTATTTGGCCCCGGCGCGATAACATCGCATCCTTTGCAAAGCCACCCCTTGGAGGGGATTAACCCGCTTATGACACAAGCCGAACACAACTTTATTCCTAAGAATTCCTATACATTGGAAGAATTGGTAGATTGCGGCAACGGCCGCCTATTCGGTCCGGGCAACGCCAAGTTACCCGTAGACAATATGCTCATGCTTGATCGCATTGTTCAAATCGATAGCGATGGCGGCGAATATGGCCGCGGACAAATAATCGCGGAGCTGGATATAACGCCTGAGCTTTGGTTTTTCGACTGTCACTTCCCCGGCGACCCGGTCATGCCAGGCTGCCTAGGATTAGATGCCTTGTGGCAGCTGTTGGGATTCTATCTCGGCTGGAGTGGACACCCCGGCAAGGGCCGGGCACTTGGAGCTGGCGAGGTAAAATTTACTGGCGAAGTACTGCCCACTTCAAAGAAGGTAGTTTACGAATTATCGATAAGTCGACTTATTAATAGAAGCCTAGTTATGGGCATCGCCGACGGAAAAGTGTCTGTAGATGGCAAGACAATTTATACCACCAAAGCATTGAAGGTTGGTCTGTTTAAGCCAGGAATTTCATTCTAGTGCAGGATGTATGAGTGATTCGTTTTTGATTGGGGAAATCGTATGAAGCGCGTTGTTGTAACTGGTATCGGAATTGTGTCCTGTTTGGGCAATGACAAAGAGTCGGTGCTAGATTCTCTCAAAGCGGGCCGTAGTGGTATCCGACACAACCCCACCTATGAAGAAATTGGCATGCGCAGCCATGTCAGCGGATCTGTACAGATCGACACAGCTGAATTGATAGATCGCAAGATACTCCGTTTTATGGGCGACGCCTCCGCTTATGCGTATCTCGCCATGGAACAGGCGATATCTGACGCCAACCTCACACAAGAAGAAGTATCCAATTTCCGCTCTGGCTTGATAGTGGGGTCCGGCGGCGGCTCCTCCGAAGAACAACTTGAATCCACAGATATCATGCGCGAGAAGGGTTTGCGCAGAGTCGGGCCATACCGTGTAACCCGCACAATGAGCAGCACCACGTCCGCTTGTCTGGCCACTCCATTCAAAATCAAAGGCGTCAACTACACAATCTCATCGGCCTGCGCGACCAGCGCACACTGCATTGGCCATGGAGCCGAGCTAATTCAGCTAGGCAAGCAAGATATCGTTTTCGCAGGCGGCGGCGAGGCAGAACATTGGACAACGAGCCATATGTTCGATGCTATGGGCGCGCTTTCAACTAAATACAACGACACGCCCGATAAAGCCTCACGCGCTTTCGATGCTGACCGCGATGGCTTCGTGATCGCCGGCGGTGGAGCGATTCTTGTCATGGAGTCTCTCGATCACGCCCTAGCACGAGGCGCAAAGATCTATGCCGAGCTAACCGGATATGCGGCAACCTCCGATGGTCACGACATGGTTGCACCTGCAGGTGAAGGTGGCGCCCGCGCGATGCAGGGAGCGACAGCTGGTCTGGAAGGGTCAGTAGACTACATCAACACACACGGCACTAGCACACCGGCCGGTGACGTCTCGGAACTACGTGCGATCAAAAGCGTTTTTGGTGAGAACGTACCAACACTAAATTCAACCAAGTCGCTGACGGGTCATTCACTTGGCGCGGCAGGCGCACAAGAAGCCATCTATACCCTATTGATGATGGAGAATGACTTTATTGCCGCCTCCGCCAATATCGAAAACCTAGACGAAGAAGCGCAAGGAATGCCAATCGCAATCGAGCGCCAAGATGACATTACCCTGAACCGAGTCATGTCGAACAGCTTCGGCTTCGGTGGCACCAACGCCTGCTTAGTCTTTGATCGCTATCAAAACTAGGAACGCCTTGGGCAGGAAACTTATTCTTAGTTTAACTGGTCTAACCTAGCATGAAGATAAGTTTAACGTTTCGAATCAGTCTGACTCTGCTACTTGGCGCTGTCCTGCTCGCAGGCAACGCCGCGCAAGCGCAGCTCACACCGCGCACGATCTCGGGCCTGGAAGCGCAGCCCATTTCTCCACAGCCTCTGCCTGTGGAACTAGCTTTTCCTTTCTATGTCAGTGCCGCTAGCCCAGGGCGAGTCAAGATTGTATGGAACCTACCCGATGGCCACTACCTGTATAGACACGCCTTCCAATTCACACTGAGCCAGCAAGCCGATTCGGCAGAGCTACCCGTAGAAGTCACGATGCCTGCTGGCCTGAAGAAAAATGACCAGTTCTTCGGAGATATAGAAGCCTATTATGGCCAGCTAGATATCGATCTCAGCCTTAGTACCGTGCCTGGGCCGAACGCAAGAATCTTCATCGGCTACCAAGGCTGTGCCGATTGGGGATTCTGCTATCCTCCACAGCGCTTCGAATTTCTGCTAAATCCGTAAACTCAGACCGTCCTTTCGCAAAAAAAAACGTGAAATACACGCTATTTTCTGCGAAAATGCCGACAAAATAGCTAATCAGGTTTCTTGGGAGAAAATTCACCCAGCCGCCACATTAGGGAAAAGAACATGGCATCAATACTGGCACTGCATGGACCTAACTTAAATCTGCTCGGTAGTCGTGAGCCCCACATCTACGGGTCTGACACCTTGGACGACATTAATCAGCGCCTCGCAACAAAATGCACGGAGTCAGGTCATCAATTCGACAGCCTGCAGGCCAACTCTGAGGGCGAGATAATCGATCGATTACACGCGGCACGCAAAGACAACACCGCATTTATGATCGTGAACTTTGGTGGATTCACCCACACTAGCATTGCTATTCGCGACGCGATCCTAGCCGCCGAGATTCCCTTCATCGAGGTGCATCTTTCAAATCTTTTCAGCCGCGAAACCTATCGACATCACTCCTATTTTTCCGATATCGCTGTCGGCTGTGTTATTGGCTTGGGCGCCCAAGGTTACGAACTGGCACTTCAGGCTGCTTGCAAAAAACTAGCTAACTAGTTGCACAAGGGTATGCAACCATTGCCCGTTAAGGGCAGTGCGAGTGCGGCAAAAGCCAGTGAAATGACACAAACGCCAACTTTTGACGCACGACATACTGATAAAGTCAGGATGACCTTTCAGTATCGATTAACAATAATTCTAAACGAGACATTCCTATGGACATTAGAAAAGTAAAGAAACTGATTGAGCTGCTGGAGTCTTCCGACATCGCAGAAATCGAAATCAAGGAAGGCGAAGAATCGGTTAGAATTAGCCGCGGACCCATTTCAATGCCTGCGCCCATCGCCTATCAGGCGCCGGCGGCTCCTGCAGCAGCTCCAGCACCTAGTGCAGTAGCACCCGCCGCCGCTCCCCCGGTAGAAGGAAATGCGATCAAGTCCCCTATGGTTGGAACTTTTTATCGCTCGCCCTCTCCCTCCTCTCCTGCGTTTGTTGAGGTTGGCAAACATGTAAAGGCAGGAGACGTGGTCTGCATTGTCGAAGCGATGAAGATGATGAATCAAATTGAGGCTGATCAAGCAGGCGTGATCGAAGCCTTTTTGGTTGAAGATGGCGAACCGGTAGAGTTCGACCAGCCATTAATTAGAATTGTATAGAACGCAATTTGCGTGCTCAGCCTAATTCAAGGATAGCTTCATGCTTGAAAAAGTATTAATAGCGAATCGCGGTGAAATTGCACTGCGTGTACTTCGCTCTTGTAAAGAACTTGGAATCAAAACTGTCGCTGTCCATTCGACAGCAGACCGGGATTTAATGCATGTTCGGCTCTCCGACGAGTCGGTCTGCATAGGGCCGCCCAGCCCAACAGACAGCTACCTCAATACACCCGCTATCATCTCTGCGATGGAAGTGACCGATGCTGATGCAGTGCATCCCGGCTACGGCTTTCTATCGGAGAACGCCGACTTTGCCGAGCAGGTCGAAAACAGCGGCTTCGCTTTTATCGGCCCAACTGCCGAGACGATTCGCCTGATGGGCGACAAGGTTTCAGCGATCCAAGTAATGCGCGAAGCAGGCGTGCCTACTGTACCCGGCTCTAATGGCCCCATAGACGATAACAACGAGCGCACGCTATCGCTAGCCAAAGAGATTGGCTACCCAGTTATCATCAAGGCAACCGCGGGCGGCGGTGGCCGCGGCATGCGTGTTGTGCACAATGAGGCGGCACTACTCAAAGCGATATTCGTCACACAGACCGAGGCCAAGTCTTTTTTCGGCAACGGCGTAGTCTATCTCGAGAAGTTCTTGGAGAATCCGCGCCATGTGGAAATCCAAGTTATCGGCGATGGCAAGGGCAACGCGCTCTATCTTGGCGATCGTGACTGCTCTGTGCAGCGACGCCATCAAAAAGTATTGGAGGAGGCCCCAGCTCCGGACATTCCTGACAAAGTGCGCGCCAAAGTCGCACAGACTTGCATCCAAGCGTGTAAGAACATGAATTACCGCGGTGCTGGAACCCTAGAGTTTCTTTATGAAGATGAGGCATTCTACTTCATTGAAATGAATACGCGCGTACAGGTAGAGCACCCGGTTACAGAAATGATTACCGGTGTAGATATCGTCAAAGAACAACTTCTAATAGCCGGCGGCGCGCCGCTGTCTTATGCCCAAGAGGATATCCATTTCCGCGGTCACGCCTTCGAGTGCCGCATCAACGCCGAGGACCCGGTCACGTTTATGCCCAGCCCAGGCAAGATAAAGATGTTTCATGCGCCCGGAGGCAACGGAGTGCGTGTTGATTCACACCTGTATAGCGGCTATAGCGTTCCACCTCACTACGACTCTTTGATAGCCAAGCTTATCTGCCACGCAAACACGCGCGAAGCAGCACTAAAACGTACACAGATCGCTCTTGATGAGATGCTGATCGATGGTATCCGCTGCAATATCCCACTGCATCAAGATCTTGTGCGCGATGCCGAGTTTCAAAAGGGTTGCGTCAACATCCACTATCTAGAAAAGAAGCTTGGATCCTAGAGCCCCCGAGTCTTCTTACTATGGCATGGCAACAACTCAGGCTTCAGGTACGCTCCAATCAAATTGACCCCCTAGAACAACTACTGCTGGATTATGGCGGTCTTTCAATAAGCTATCTGGATGCAAAGGATCAACCGGTATTTCAAAAAGTGCCAGGTAGCACACCATTATGGGAGCTTGTTGATCTTGTCTGCCTATTCGAGAAAGAAACAAATCTCGATGGATTGCTTTTCTTGTTACAACAACACACTGCAATTGAAGACAAAGGATCTTTGACTCTCAACATATTAGAAGATCAGGCCTGGGAGAGATCCTGGATGTCGGATTTTAAGGCGATGCAGTTTGGCGAGCGCCTTTGGGTCTGTCCGAGCTGGCA
>CALKDE010000287.1 GCA_938082955.1 uncultured Pseudomonadales bacterium | reverse complement strand
ATGCAATATCGTTTCTAGCCTTATTACGCGCTCTGCTAGAAAGCCCTTGCTCCATCATCTGACGTTCTTCGAGCGCACGAATTTGAGCTTCTTCCGCCATAGCTTGCTCGGCAGCTAGCCTTTCGCGTTGTCCTATTAAGCCCATCACCCCAGATGAAAAATCATATCCGAATCGCGCCATAAATCACCTATAAGAAAGCTAGCATTAATGCGGCGGCAGTGAGAGACCCCGCCGTGCCTATGTTTTGAGCGCGTCTAGCGCTTTGTTGTTGTCGGACTAAGTTCTCTCGGCTTACCTGAGAGTTTGCTGCGTCACCGAGACCGCCCATAGCGTTGCCCTGCACACCTCTGAAATAATTCACCAGTCCTTGCCGAACCTCAGTGTCACGTTGGTTCTGGTCGATCCGGGCATTGTTGACTAGCCCAGCAGTCGCAGTCGCATCGCCTAACTTAGCCTTACGGCCAATCTCCGACGTTTGCAAAGTGCTCAACCCGCCGTAGCGAGAGGCCATGCGTTTAGATCGGTTTGCCGCGCCACCCATTGATTGTGCTGCGGAGTCCCGTGCGGTCTGCACAAGTTCCCCTTGCCCGAGAGAGGCGATCATCTGGTCTTCTAAAGGACCGTACAATCTATTGCGGAACTGGTTCTCACCCCGGAGGATGGTGTTCATCGCTGAGTCTGGGTCATTGGGGTTTATGTATCCGGGGTTGAACCCGTACCGAGCGGATAGCCCTGCCGCACCGTTGGTTCTGCTGCCCGGATCAAGGTTCTGCCCTTGATACTGATTTGCATAGTAGTTAGCGAGGAACCCGCCGCCGCCGCCGCGTCCGCCGCCGCCCGGTCCAAGTCCGGGGCCGATAAAACCCCCTCCATCCATCATGATTTCTTGCGCTTGAGTATCGTATGGGCGATTACCGTTTTGGATATTCGGTGTACCTTCGCCGTCTTGCTGTGTGTAGTAATAAGGCATTATGCGTACCTATTGTCCATGTTGCCGTAATACAGATCTGCGTTTTCGGCGTTGTTTATGTTGTCATCTCTCGCTGCTTGTTCTTGTCCATCCTTGTACTCACCGTACTTTTTCGCCCCGATCTTAAATCCTGCTTTAGCTACGTCTGCAAAGGCTTGTCCACGAGCCGCGTTCTCTTGCGCTTTATTGGCAAGTTCAGTCATATTCCGTGAGTTGCCGCGTCTTGCTGCGCCTGCTAATCCCCGATACATATTCCCAGCTTGTTTAGCGCCAGACTGCAAGCTGTTGAGTCGCTGGGCGTCTTGTAGATTGCGGCCCCCGATCGCGCCGCTGACTGCTGATTGTGCGGCCCCGACTTGCGCTGCTGCACTGGTGTCAGTCATAGGTAGCATGTTGCTTGAGGAAGTTAGCCCTTGGCCGCTTCGCAGTGCTGCTTGTCGAGCCGCATACTGCGCCCCAACTTCGGCTTGTGCGACATCGCCTGATGAGCGACCGCCGAGTATCGATTGTCGAGCGCGAAGAACATTAGGATCTGTGGCTTCTTCTACACTGAAAGCCTCCAGAGGAGCGCCCTTTTTAGCCCAGCGTTGGTAGTCGGCTGCGCTAATTGTAGCCAGAGCGATTTCCTGTTGGCTTGGGCCGGGATCTTTCGGTTTACTTCCGCACATTATTTTTGTCCCCTGTATGCTGTCTTACGCATGTCTAAGTGAACCCAAGACGGGTAGAGTATTAGCCCATACTTGTCTGGGAATGCGCCGTCGATATGGTCGTAGATGTCGCTCGGCTCAACCCCGATAAGCATAAAATCCGCTGCAATCCCGAGCATGTGGTTGGATTTTTTAGCCCCGCCAACAGCTTGGTTGTGAGTAGGGCATCTACAGCCGCTTGTAATTATCAGCGGTTTCTTTTCTCCAGTTGTTGCTTCAAACCTATCGCGTACTTCTTGTAACACTTCTACTAATTCATGGTCTGCTGCTGCAAAGCCGCACCCGCATTTGCACTCAAATTCACTTCGGCTCAAATTTCTAGTTAGATCACCCATGCTTGTAGAAGACCTCGCCTGCCTTTGTAAAACCAAACTGGTCGATTAACTGGTTGTAGCCTTTGGTGTCTATTCCAGTTGAACTTCCCGTCCAAAATCTTTTGCAGCCCTTGGCTTCTCCCCAGTGGATAAAAGCCTCCATCAATTTTTTGCCTGCCGATTCGCCTCTTTCTTGCGGTAATGCGTAAAGAATCTCTTCGTGGGCATGTAGTTCTAAGCCCATCATCGCGGGTACTGCCATGCCTAACATCGCGCCGCAGATACCCATTTCATTTTTTGCTACAAAACAACACTTGTTGTCGTCGTGGATATGGCTATATACAAAAGCAGCGGCTTCTTTTTTTATAAAAGGTACGTCTCTGAAAACAGGCGATTCGGCGTGCATAAGCTCCCCGCCTGCAACCAAATCCCACAGGTCGTCATCGACTGCCCTATATACCACCATACCTAACGATTCTTCTTTTTGGAGTGTTGTCATTCTGAGCCTGCGACGAAGCCGCACTCACGCCCTGTAAAAACATTGCGCCGTGTTGACTTCCTTGTTGGGGGTTATACCAAGGTGCGCTTGCTATCATCAGCAGCTTATAAATAGCGCCATCGATGATGGTTTGATAGAAACGGTCTACAAAAACATCGTTTATAGCGGTGGCGGTAAGTGAGGGTTTTAAAGCTATCTCCCCGACGAGGCTGTATTCTTTTTCAGCTTTCGGAGTAATTATTACGTTGTTCAAATCTTCAGTTGAGCGCAAAAAATACTTAGGCGTGCCAATGCGAGTCCGCCACTCTGGGTCGCGGTCGTTCTCAAGTGTCACAGATGTGGCTTCGAGCGTATTCTTGCCTAACGTCAACTTTATTACTTTGTGCAGCGTTGTAAACGCAGGCACATCTAACTCAACATCGGAAGAGCCCAGTAGTACCGTTTGCGCCTCTAACGTGTAGCGGTAGCAATCTGCTTTTTCGCATAGATCGCGCACAGCAGCCCTAACCGTTCGAATGATCGTCGGGTTAGGGCAGTCTGGGGCGGCTGCAAGAACTTCAGGGACAAAATCCGAAAAGTTCGCCATCAGCGCATCGCTCTACTCGTGTCCCAGCGACCTGTTTGGTCTGCATTTGGGGAGCTGATGCTTTCCACTTGGACACGGTTGCCCAAAGAATTGTTGTACGCAGTGTAGTGGTTGGTAGCGCGTTGAGCGTTACCTGCGTAGTCTGAGTCTTTGGAGTAGGCCCGATACAACACATAGTCGAGAATTACGTTGCCGTAAATATCGTTCAGGGCGATCGAAGCGGCTGTGTTTGCCAAGTCAGTCGGGGCGGAGGAATACGAAAGCTCCAACGCGGCATCACCGGATGCTGCTGCCAGCGCAGGCGGGTACACATAAAAAACATCGGGGTTATCTTCATCAAAGATGTAATGGATGATCGTGTCTGATGGAGTGGTCCCGTGCCAAGTTGGGTTTTCAGAATCCAAAATGTTCCGGTCAACCCGACGTACAGAGCTATCGGTGCTATCACTTGTGCCAGTGTTCCTGATCACAGACAGCAGGGTCAACCCACCAGCGGGTAGTGTTTGTTTCGTACCGGCGGATAAATTATGGCTCGCCACAAGTGAGTTTGAGTTTGGTTTGATTAAAACGATCTCTCTTTGAGCATCGTTGATCCAGCCGAGTAATTCGGCATCAAGCCAACGGGTACCCCCAGTAGTCGTGTCTTGTAGAATTCGACGCGCTTTGTCGATTAATTCCGTTCCTAATATAGCCATCGGCTTCTCCAGTTATTAGCTTTGTGCTATCTCTCTAACTGCTTTGTCACGCATCTCGACTGTTGCGGCGGGAACTTCTTTTTTAATCACGCCCATTTTGGGAGAACCATCGGGTGATAATTGTTTTCGATCCCCAGCTTCGAACACACCTTGGACTGCCATCTTCACTTCCTCAAACACCTCGGCCTCAGTACTGAGTTTGGGTGTAGGCGGGGCGGGTGCAGTTTTACCATCCACGTATCGCGCTCCTTGCGTCAACGCAAGCATGAGCATTTCTTCGTTGGGTGGGGTCTTCGGTTCGTTCGCAGTCAAGCGCATCACAAAGCCTGTTAATGAGGCCACACGCATGTCTTTGTCGCTTATAATTTCGTTCATACAAATACCTCATAGCAGGGGGTAAACCCCTCCCTTTGCGGGAGGGGGTGCTACTTAGCTAGACAACAAATCTAGTCGGAGTACGCCAAAATCTTCAGTAGAAGCACTATAAATAGAGTTGAACTGAGGCTTCAGGAAACCCAACATTTTGCCGACTGAAATACCAGTTTGGTTTTCATAGTCGAACATATCTTCGTCGTAGTATGCGTTGCCAATATCGGCCATGCCCAAAGCCTGTGCGCCACACATTAAAGCGGAGCAACCGTTTTCAGTGCCTGTGGCTCCCCACTTGCTACCGCTTGCAAGAGCAGAGGTATTGGGAACGTGACGGAACTCGTGGATGACCAAGCCATCAACCATTGTGCTAGAAGTACCAGCAAACAGTTCGTTGGACTTAGATCGAGGAGCTGCATTCCGAACATTTGAAATGTAGTCGGTATCGAGTTTCAGGTCAGCCATGACTTGAGGAGTGACAAAAACGTGGAACACTTCTTCACCAGCACCGGTTTTAATACCGCGCATATATCGGTCTTTTGCAAGAGCTTTAGCTCGAACAAGAGAAGAATAGGTGATAACGGAGTGTCCATCTGTAGTTGTGTCGCCAGCAACCCAACCAGATGAAGTGTTTTTGAAGTGACGATCGGCAGAAGGCGCTACTACATCAGCAGCAAATTCTAAGTCGCCCAAGTTCTTACCAGTAGCAAGGACTCCGCGAGCACCACCGTTATTTTTCTGAGTGTATGCAACGCCAGCAAGCGTTAAAAACGCTACTTGGTCGATGCGGTCAGCCATCCAGTAAGCCAAAACGTCGCGTGAAGTTTCTCGAAAATTCACAATTGACTTTTGATCAGCCAAACGACCAGCAATGCGGTTTGCATTACGGAGTTGGTCAATTCGGATTACTTTATCGTAGCTGTTGATCGCTTCTTCTGAACCTTCGAGGGTATAGTCCCCGACGATACCGTCACCGGTTAAGTCCGCAATCAAGGTAAGTACGGCGCGAGCGCCTTTTTCGGACTTTTTAAGTTCCGTTACGCGCTGAACCATTGAGTTCGCGCCCGAACCAGCAAATTGATTAATAAAGCTGTTGTTACGGGCCATCCGCCAGAAGTCTAAACTCCATGCGGTTTTCTGCTCAGAGGTCAGCGCAGCAAAATTAGTAGTAGCCATTATCGGCCTCCATTAAGTTAATTTTAGTCTGCGTGGTCACTTACGGAGCGACCTATCCACCGTCAGCTTTTCGGCGCTGAAACCAAGGCCCGTCTTTGGAGTAAGTCGGTCAACTAGGCACTATCGTAGGCCCCACGTATATCGGATTATAAGCGTTACCTATACTTTACACAAGCTATTAATATCCCTTGGTTTTTGTTGGCTTTGGCTTTGGTTTGCTTTTTGGCCCACTGGCGTTCAATGTACATTTCTTGTTTTTTCCAACATGCATCGTATGTGCTCCTGCATTAAAAAGGTGGAGGAGAGGGCCGAAGCCCCCTGCCTCCTATCGCGGAGACCCCCTCTCCGCAAACTGGCACCACCTAGAAAGTATCGCCACGTAGACGCGCCAAAGTTGCTTTAGGCAAAGCGTCGAACTCTTCTATCGACAAAGATGATAGATCTATCTCTGGCGGGGCTTTACTGCCTTGGGTAGAAGTCGGTAAGGATGGTGGTTGCTGATTGGCGGCTGCTACATTCTTCTGAACCGCGTTGGGGTTTCTGGTTTGCTGTGCAGGGGCTACTGCCTCCTGCGTAGCAATCAGTTCGGGTTTGTTAACCCTGATGACGTAATCAGCAGCCTGCCTCATTGCATCGGCTGGCTCGTACCCGCGATTTATAAAACTATCTCGGATGGCTAAAGTCTCCTCGACCAAGCCTTCGTCGTAGTCACCACTGTCAGCACGATAAAAGTCGTAAGTGTTCTCAAGCTGTTCGGCGACCTCACCTTCAGTCTGTTGCCGTTGGACCTGCTTCACCTGATCTCGAACGCGTGTCTCGATGCCTTGAGTGGCGGAACTAATTCCTGCATTGACGGCTTTGCTCACCATCGAGGAAAACAAGTCATTGGCAGTATCCAGATCGCCTTCTAGTACTTTGTCGAACATCTTTCGCGGATCATCGCCACCCTCAAAAACAAATTCGCTTTGCTGGGGGGCTACGCCGTTCTGTTGTTCGTCTAGCCTACGTTGCAATTCCTCTACTTGGTTCTGCAATGCTTTCTTACGGGCTATTTCTTTATCGAGTCTCGATTTAGGAATTTGGAAAGCATCCCTGTTGCTTTCTTCAGCCACTGCTTCGGTTTCCGGTTCGGCTTCAGCCTCAGCGCCTGGCTCGCTTTCAGCTTCGGTCTCTTCTGGCGCAGGTTCCACTGCTTCCTCAACTGGTTCCGACGTTGAATCTGCAACTACATCTCCTCGATCAATAGTGGGTTCAGTGCTGCTTTCCGGCTCATCGGCACCAGCAAATGTTTCTTCAGCAAAATCAGGTTCATCTAGTACAGCTTCTGCGGCGTTATCGCTCATTTTGGGGGTTTCCTCTGGGTTGTTGTGTCTGGTAAGCGGCACGTTCCCGCTCCATTTGGCGAGTCATATCGCCCTTAACCAATTCCGTGCGACGTTTCTCTTGTTGCGAAGCACGGTCTTGGATAATTTTGCCCTTGGTAGACAAGGCGGTTTGGTCGAAGCGACTACGCGCTGAGAGGGAAGCGAGGTCACGGCGTAGTTGTAGCTGCTCCCGTGCTTTCGCAAGGTCTGCTTCTATCTCTTCGCGGCGCATTTCAAACTCAGGCGAGTCAACACCACCTTCTTGCATCGCTGCTTCGGCGGCGATCTTCATAGTTTCGGCTTCTAGCTTCATGACTTCAGCTTCAGCCTTAGCTGTTTCTGCCGCCATCATGCGAGCTTGCATCTCCATTTCAAACTGAGCCTGCTGCATCTGCTGCTCGCTCATCTCACCACGGCCAGTAAGTTGGCGGATTTCCTCAGACAACTCAAACTTCTTAGCCAAATGGCTGTATTCGACGATACGATCATCAGGAATAGCCACACCGACCTGCCGAAGAGACAACGCTTCCGCAAATTGGCTATCATCGAAGCTGTCTTTAGCTGGCATAGTGGAAAGAACGACCTCGTATTTGCCAACGGTGATGTCGTTTATGATTTCGCCTGTAGCTTCTTGGATATTGATACCCAATTGCTGGTCTTTTTCGTCTTTGAAGTCCATCCCTTCAGTAGCAATCGCAAAAACACGCGGTTCTGTGTAGAACTGCTGCACCAATTCGAGTATTTTTCGGCCAACGAAATAGCGTGAGCGCTGTAAATTATCAAAAGGAACGGCAATCTGTACCTGACCCCGCATTGTCTGTTGTTGGAGCGCAACGCCAGAGACTTCTGAGCTTTCCATGCCCAACATCGCCTCATTTATGCCAGAAATTATGTTTATAAATTGTGCTGACTTTATTGCAGCGCGTTCAATCCCAGAAGGTGGGCGATTTGGCTCGATTTTGCTCAATCCGCCTATCCGTCCGGGGTTTGTTTCGATGACTAGGCCGGTTTCAGCACCTTGGTCGCGTAAATCGTCAGCGGTCATGCCGTTTAAAGTACCTGCCTCCACGATCCAACCGGAATTAGCTGTCGTGTTGAGGATATGCAGCTCTTGGCTGGATAATTTGTTGAGCTGTTCTTGTGGTGATATTAGATTGGTGACAAGACCAAAGGGCTTGCCGCGTCGAAAGTAAGAAAAGAACGGGATCTTGGTGAAAGTTTCATACGGAGAC
The DNA here is from genome assembly GCA_938082955.1 of uncultured Pseudomonadales bacterium. Classification (GTDB taxonomy): domain Bacteria; phylum Pseudomonadota; class Gammaproteobacteria; order Pseudomonadales; family Pseudohongiellaceae; genus UBA9145. The sequence goes on along the minus strand of CALKDE010000287.1, from coordinate 3,994 downwards.
CAGTCATCGTGGAGTACGATGCGGTCTGCTGTCGTAGTCCATCGGACCTTCTTCTCTACTTTTTGAATAAGTTGAACGCCAGTGCGGTAGGCGAACTCCTCCATTTTTTCCGTGTCCCAAGTGTTGGGCACTTTCTTAGTGTCGCCCGTTTCGGGATCTACAAACCGGTAGCAGGGTTCGTACCTTACGTGCTGCCTTTCAACAACTCGTACTTGGCGAACCGACTTTTCTTCCTCCATCGAGCGTGCCCACGAAGACTGTTCCTCGCTATCTCGCGCATCGCCGAAAGTCGTTTCCTCATTGTACTGTACCGAGTCGGCAGAGAACCGATTAGAGTTAATGCCTATATTTTTTATTTGCTCTGCTTTTTCCACGCCGTAGATCTGCTCGATCTCATCGACTGACATCCACCGTGTTTCAAAAACCTCGCGCCATGTGTTTGGGTCGTATTCTTTAGCGTCTGGGTCAAGAAGGATCTCACGCGGATCGTCGCTTCGTATAACAACGTCACCGACCATGTTGTCATCAAAATCAACGCGAATATCGAAAAACCCACGGCCATGCTGAATGATGCCATCTGCGAATACCTCTGATTCCACCCAGTCATAGTGATTGGCGTCTTTAATGGCCGAACATAATTTAGTAAGTACAGATGCTGTGTCCTCAGTGCCGCCGTTCCGTGGTTTATATTTAAACTCAACACGCCTTGCAGTTTGTTCACCCAACACAGCATTTACTGTACTGAGAATCATGTTAATAGTTAGCGCCGGTCGTTTCTGTGCAGCAAGTACTTGTGCATCTGCTTTTTCCCATTGGTCTCCAATGTAGAAATTGTTGCATTTGTCGGCCATCTCTAAATATTCGTTATGCCCGTGGTCACGCGCTCTTTCGTAACGGTGCCACTGAACTTCGGCGGTCTTAGCTTCACCGTCGATTGTCTTCTGATCTCTTTTGGTATCTTTGTGCATAGTTAGCCTCTAAGCGGTCATCCAAGAACCACCGTCCTTGGTTGGCTTTATGAATTTATCAAGTTTGTCTTTCCAACTAGGAGGCTTCTTCGGCTTCCTAGGCTGAGAAGGAGCCATGTCAGTAATAAGCAGTCCGACCCAAGCAAAGGCATCCACGATGTCATCGTGTACGCCAGCAGGGAATCGCAACATCTCATTCTGCATGGTAAGAGACCAAGAGCACTCGCTTGGTGACGGTATGAAGACATGCCCAGCTTGTAACATGCCCTGAATACTTCGTGCTCTTGCTTGTTTGTCTCGCCTTCCTGTTTTCATAGGCTCTACGTAAAGCCCCCAAGCGTTACGCTCGGCTATTCGCTTTTGGAGAAACGGCCCCAACGACAATTCAATCTGACCGCGTTCGATCCCAGTAATCTGGGATCTAAACTGTTCCCAAGTGTCTATTATTTTTTCAACGATCTGCATACCGTCCCACTTACCACGCTGCATATCGACAACCCACAACTTATCAAAGCGGTCTAATGCGACAGTGATACCCACGGTGTAATCGTTCTCTTCCTTAGTGCCGATCGCCAAGTCCCAAGCGGTGTAGTAGACCAGTTCATCGGCATCTGGAAGTTCTTGTAGTTCGTACATCTTGAACCACGGTTTTTGGAAATACGCGCCATCATCAGAGATGGGGTTGCCTTGATACAGCGCGTGCCAATCCCGTTCACCTACAGCGCGGCGGATTCTATCCAACGCTGTTACATCGTAGCGCTGTGGGTGCAGCGCTTCGCCTTGCTTTCGGAACGCCTCGTCTTCTTCGGCTATGGCCGAGTAGTTAACGATTTCAAATTCATCTCCGCCATCTTCCATCGCCTGCACCAACCGGCCAGAAAGGTCGTCATCGTGCCAACGCGTCTGTATTACCAATACGCCGCCGCCGGGAGCTAGTCGGGTATACGCCGTTGACGTATACCAGTCCCATGTGTTCCGCCGTGCGGTTTCGCTGTCTGCGTCTTCGCGGTTTTTAACAGGGTCATCAATTACTAAAATATGTGCGCCTTTACCCGTAATCGCGCCACCGACACCAGCCGCGACTAAGCCTCCGCCGTTTGTGGTCATCCACTGCTCAACGCTTTGTGAGTCAGGGTCTAGTCGAGTCTTAAATAGCTGTTGGTAAGCGGGGTCACGCATGACCGAACGTACTTCACGGGAAAAGGACATGGACAGAGCGCCTGAGTATGAGCAGCTCATAAATTCCCAATTGGGGTAATGGCCCAACACCCAAGCCGGATAGCGTTTACTGGTGATCTGGCTTTTACCGTGTCTGGGCGGCATGACTAGCATCAGGCGAGGTGATTCCCGTCGCGCCACTGCTTCCATGAATCCTTCCAAGCGTTTGCAGATATCTACATGCACCCAGCCCGGTTGATAGTCCGGCGTAAACTTTTCTACGAACGGGAGCAGCCGTCTTCTAGCAAGCTCGCGTTTAGCAAGCTCTGCTTTGGCTTGAGCACTTGGTTCAAACTCTTGCTCCAGTCGCTTTTCATGCTCTTGAAGCTTCTTGCCTAACGCCTTGCGTGTAAGCGGCGTTTCATTTCCGGGGATTAACTTACCGTCGGCAACTAATCCGGGGAGGTTCTTCTTGGTCTCAGCTAGATCTGCCTTGGCTCGGCACTCGGCACATAGCCCTCGCAAAAGGAGGGTAGTGGGCAGCACGCTTTCGCAATTAGCACATGGTTGCTCGACAATCTTCACTCGGCTACATCCGCTTGTTCATACTCTAGGGCGTAGGACGATGGATCTAGGTCGATTGTCGAGCCAGCTAATTTCATTAGTTCATCGTCGCTGGCGCGTTCAATCTGATTAATGTTGGTGATTGTTTTAGTGACGTTGATCTCTACCTGCCGTTTCGAGTCTGCGTAGAGATCATGCATCTTGCCTAGTTCTCGGATGACAGCCACTTCTTCTGTGGCGGTTGCCGAGTGTGAATGCGCCTCAAGCAACATACCTGTTAGCTTCTCTCGCGTTATTACAAGATCCGTTGCTTCACGAGTTCTGAGTTGCGAGAGAAGAGTTTGCCCAGCGGTGCTTTGTAAAAGGTCGCGTCCTTTCTGTAATTCTAAGCCGCTGCCGTTAGCTGCACTGGCGACGGACATTCCTCGGAAAAAATATAATAAAAATTTTTCTTTCTGCGGAGTCAGTGGAGATAAATTCTCTTGCCCATAAACACTGAGTAGAAAGTACTTATCACGATCAGCTATCGTCTCAGGCAAGATTATTCTCCGACATAATTAAAGCCAGTTCTTCTATCGTCTCTGGACCCCACATCCCTTTAGCGAGGTTGTAAATCAAACAGACCATTTGCACGTTCCCGCTTACATAGCCTTTCTTGTTGTCTATTCTGTCGAGGCTGGGTTGCCACGGGTTGCGGCCACTCCCGTCAAACTCGAACAACACATTAGTCTGGGCGCATCTCCAGCGGTTACTCACCAACATTTCGCGTACATACATGCAGGTCAAGTCACTTTTTAGACTCTTCGCTATCGAGCGCACTTTGGCGTTACTCACCATTAGCCTGATGCTGTATTCAACGTAGTCTGTGTCACTGTTTTTTGTCAATTTCAATCAGACGCTCTAAACATTCAGAAAGCGCTGAAGTTGGGAAAGCACCTGCGGTTAGGTAGCTGAGTTCCTCGTTGGCTTTTTTGGTCTTGTGATAACAAAGAGCGATCTCAACAGCATGGTCAAAAACAGGTCTCCTTGATCTTCTGTTGTAATAAGACGAGCGATGGACGCCGGTGTGAGTCAGTGACTCAAGGATTCCCCCAGTGCGAGCAATGGAGCGCAATAGCTTCTCTCTTTTGGCTGGCACGAATTTCATATAAAAATATGGGTGTTACCTATAATTAAAGGCAAGTGTACCAACAAAACGAGAAAAATACGATACAAAAAAATTGGCAAAAAAATATGGGGTATTTCCGGCACACACGTTTTTCTACTTATTCGGACTTGTTCCACCTTCAATCCCGTTTTCGTAT
>CALKDE010000286.1 GCA_938082955.1 uncultured Pseudomonadales bacterium | reverse complement strand
CGTAAGCTGACCGTACTTCTGCCACTCCCCGTTCTCGTCTTGCGATTCAACGTCAGAGTTAGCGTGATGAACAACCGCGGCTGCGTCTCCACGTGGCTTAACCTGAACCGCTTTGATGCAGCGATCCTGTGTCACGCCAGTGTCAACATAGTGCTTATGCCAAAGGTCGTTTCCGTTTGCAGGGATATCGATAGGTACAGAGGGGATGATTTGATCAGGTTGACCTAAAGCGGCAGCAAAATTCCATTCGCTAGGATCTTTAACGTCAGCAACTGGTGCAACGATGTCCGCATCACCCATTGGTGAGCCTTGGTTAACCCAAGCTACGATAGTGTCGATTTCTGCCTGCTCTAAGCGCCAGTCGCCTTGAAGGTCCTGGATGCCTATACCGTGGTCGTATGCATAAGGAGGCATTTCGCGATTAGCAACACGAAGCTGGATCAATGGCGCCCAAGGACGGACCTGATCATAGCTAGAGAGTTGCATAGGGCCAATGCCGCCTTCTGTGTGACATACAACGCAATTCTCGTTAATAATCTGAGCAACGTGACTGTTGTAAGTAACTGCGTCGTCCTGAGCACTAGCCTGTAGGCCAAATGCGAGGAATACGCCGCTTACTGCAGCAGTCAATACGCGTACTGTTTTCATGCTTTTCTCCTCAAATTGAGAGTTATCGATCTAAAGTAAAGTTTTAATTGAATTCTTGTATTAATACCTGACAAAAATTTTAATTCGCTGCCCCTCAAATGTCCATCGAATACGGCTATTTTCGGGGAATCATTGCAACAAATTGAAACACATTTTGGAGGTTTTTTTCGCTGAGTGTTGCCGCTAGCGCCCCTCTAGCCGGGAATCTCGAAGAAATACCCTTGTTTGCTTTCTGGTCGGCCGCGAAAGTCGACCAGAAAGCTAATAATAACAGAGGCTTACGGGCTTACAGTTACTTTTTGAACTATATTCGTCCAGCAGCACTGGTCGCCGTTCGAGCTGTCTGGACCGGCAAAGTTGTCTACCTTGGTGTGAATCATGTATTCACCCGGCTCAGAGAAAGTGGCGATTGTTTTAGCTACACCACTGCCGCCTTCTACCTTAATTTGGCCAGGAGTAATCTCACGGAAGAAACGGAATCTACGGTCACCTTCCTTGTAGGGGTTCTCGGGGATAGCAGTGCTCTCATGATGTGCAAATTCCACCGTGCCAGGGCCCTGATACTTGCTGAACGCAACGCCTATTGCAATCGGCTCTAGGAAGCGTGGGTCAGTAGAATCTCGTTCCGAGATATCTTCGACATTGACTGAAAGAATCACCGGTTCACCCACCGCAACGGTGCCTTGATGTTCACCCACCTGAGCGAAAAGACCCGCTGATCTTTGGCCGTCTTCACCGAAACCGGCGAGTGGCTGCATGGCGCCTTGCGGACGCGGAAGGATGAAGTCTAGCTCGTATGCCCCTATTCCGTATCGTCCAGGGACTTTCAAGGCTTCTTCGTTACCAGTCTTGATATGCCACCAGATGTCATCGCCGGCTTCAGATTCAGGAACAGTAACCGTGAACATGCCCGTTGAGCGCCCTGCCGGGAAATGTGTGGGCTGCATGCCGCTGTATTTGGCAGGCTCGATGTAGTTCGCCGACCCGACAGGGATATCAACTGGCACATCGTTTCGGTTAATGAAGCCAAAGGAAAAGCTCGCTGTACCGTCTGGGTTAGAAATCCATCCTTCCATGACGGGTATGATGGGCAGGCCAGTAGGTGGCGCAAGGCTCAAGAAACGGCCATTGTCTGCAGATTGGGCTTGTGCCTGGAGGCTAAAGACTGCCGCAAGAGCAAAGGCTATTAGCGCAAAGGGGTTTTGATACTGTCGCATCGATGTTATCTCCAAAGATCAGGTTCAATTATTCTGTCTTACTTTATTGTTAATCTGCCAGAGTGAATAGAGTAATTAATGCCAAACTATTAAATCCATCCAAACAAGGACGCTAGGATAAACGTCATTGTACTTGGAGTCTAGTTTGCAACCGCCGAGAACCCGCGCTCTAGAAGGATTGTTTTAAACAAAATGTAACAAGCTGCGCAATTGTCAGTATTGTCCAGAGTATGAGAGGATTCGCGCAGCAATTTTAGTAACATTCAGCCGTGCAGATGGTTGGGCCTCAAACCGCCTCTGAGCGGTCTATTGGTTATCCCATCTGGCCAGTCCAAATTTAGGAAACTTAAGTCGTGGAATTGAAGCGCAAACAGTCAGCCAGTAGCAATGTGATTCACGTTGGTAGCAAGTGCCGTAGGTATTTGCTACAGCTTATTAGTGGGTTATTACTCAGTGTTTTTGCGACCCTCGCCCCAGCAGCTCTAGATCGCGTAGGCGACTTTGCGCTGCTCGACAACGCAGGCACATTCCATCAATTAAGCCGCTATCAGCATCGCAAGGCGCTGGTGCTCATGGCTTACTCTGATGAGTGTGCGACGATGGACGCACTAGTAGATAACTTCAAGGATATTGCTCTTGAATACGCTGGAAGCGATTTCGAATTTCTCCTTATCGACTCCCAAGACCTGAACCGACCCGAGCTTT
>CALKDE010000285.1 GCA_938082955.1 uncultured Pseudomonadales bacterium | reverse complement strand
TCTATTGGCTGGCATTACAGGGTTGCTAAACGTGCTCTAGGTACGCTTGGGTCCTGCGGTTGAGACGCGCCTTGACAAGAAACCTCACTCGGATCACGTTACAATTCTTCAAGCAGAGATTGCTGTCCTTTGGAGTCAAATACGCTTAGCGAACTGGTCTATTGGAATGTTCGTAACAGCTGCGCTGGTAATTTTTCTTGCTATCGTTTCGCTATGCTTTAGTGAATTTGCTAGTTTCAATATGTCGGCGGCGATTGCGGTGTTTTTTTTCGGCGCCATGATGTTGCTGATAATAGGCCTCATTTTATTTTTGATTGAAGTGAGTATATCCACTCGAAGTATCGGCCACGGCGCCACTCAAATTCTATACGAAGAGAAAAAGCGCTAACTGACTCTAGCTTTTTGCTTTCTCTAACGTCTCTGCCTTCTTCTGTATTGCCTTTGCCATAGCCGTTTTTATATTGGCATCTAGGTTTCTCAGCGTTGGGCTTAGAAAATAGAAGCCAGCTACCGTCACGATAAGCAGCATGCACGCGCCGAATAGCGCATTCGCTGCGCCGATGCTGTCCGCTGCAATTGCTAACGGAAAAACGCCGATAGGCGTAAGAGCGAAGGACAGCATCATGAAGCTACTCATGCGCCCTCTTACGCTGTCGTCCACGAGAATCTGTACCGAGGCATTGTTTATTGTTTGGCTCGCGCTGACGCACATATTAGCTAGCAAGAGCGGAATCAGGGCTAGGTAGAAGCTGTCTATCTCGACGAATATCGCGAGTAACACACCGAAGGCTGCCGTGCTGCCTATCATCAATTTAAGGCGCGAAGCCTTGTCGCCGCGTCGCAAAATCCAGACTGAACCCAGCACACCACCTATTCCGCCCACCGCCATTAGCGTCCCGACACCGCTCTCGCCTACGTCCCACTGCTGCTCTGCCAACATCACTAGAATGCTCTGAAAAGGCATGGCTAGCAGCATCGGCACCAAACCAAACACGAGGCAAAGTAGTATGGGTCGATTGCTGCGCACATAGCTAAAACCTTCGCTGATATCTGCCAACAGTTTCTCTTTCGGCTTGTCGGTGGGGTTGGATCGGCTGCGTTTTACGCCAAGCATGCAAAGGATGGCTGTGGCATACAGTAAAACGGAAAGCATATAAGCAGCTGTCGCCGAATATTGGGCCACTACTACACCCATGATCGCCGGACCGATGACCCGACTCAGATTCATCACGCCACTGGAAAACGCTATGCCACTCTGGAGTTTTTCCGGGCCGACTACTGTCGCCGTGATCGCCATGCGCGCGGGCATAATGAATGGGAAGGCACAGCCCGCGACGAAGGCAGTACACAGCATATGCCAGAATTCCAGACGCTCGGTAAGTAGCATGGTAAGAATGAAGATCTCGTTAGCCATGATCAGACACTGGCCGATGATCACGAGTTGCCTACGCTCGACTCTATCGGTGATCGCACCTCCCACCAAAGAGGCGAAGATCATCGGTATCGCTACCACTAAATTTATATAAGCCAGCGACGTCGCCTCGCCGGTGAGATCCCAAGCGATGATTGTGCGGGTAAGCATCTGTCCTTGCATGGCAAAGAAGAAGGCCGCGTTGCCAAGAAACAACCAGCGAAATTGAGCTATGGAAAATACAGCGAAGGGGCTGGATTTGGCGGCAATAGAGTCTAAAGAGGGGGAAGAAATACTAGCACTCCTAAAGTGTGCGCGCAGTATAGGTCTTACTCTGTTCAAACAAAAGTTTTGTTCTAAGATCTGACAAAAAAGCCACGACTACTCTACGTCGTACCCTTCGCTGCCATAGCACCGCCAAATTTCTGGGCCTAGATCTTGTTCAGGTCAAGAAGTAAGATCAAAATACACTGAATCAAGGCAATGCCCAGGCTCAATATTTTGTCATAATGAGGCAAATTTCAGCTACATGTGCTGCTATTTATAGACAGTAATCACAATAAAAAGGACGCTATACCATGAAGAAACGCTGCTGGTGGCCAGGAGAAGATCCTGTGTATATCGCCTATCATGATGAAGAATGGGGCGTACCCGTGCATGACGAGAGACTCCTGTTTGAGTTTCTCAGTCTCGAGGGTCAGCAGGCCGGCCTGAGCTGGATCACCGTGCTTAAAAAGCGCGATCATTACCGCAAATGCTTCAAGAATTTCGATATAGACAAGGTGGCGCGAATGACCGACAAGGCTATCGAGAAGCTGCTCTTAGATAAGGGCCTTATTCGCAATCGCCTGAAGCTATATTCTATTCGTAGCAATGCGCTAGCGTTTAAAAAAGTACAGAAGGAATTCGGAAGCTTCGATAGCTACATCTGGTCGTTCACCGACGGCAAGGTATTAGACGGCAGACGCAAAACGCGCGAAGACGTACCTGCTACTACCTGTATCAGCGATGTAATGTCGAGGGATTTCAAGAAGCGCGGCTTCAAGTTCATCGGCAGTACGATCTGCTACGCCCTGATGCAGGCCGCGGGGCTAATCAATGACCACACAGGTAATTGTTTTCGCTACAAAGAACTAAAAAACTAAGAAGGTGCTAATTTGACCACGAGCCTCAAAGCTAAAAATAGCTGTGCCTTTTATCACTATCGCTTATGGTGGCTTTTTATTCGCTCACAAGTAATGATTGATTTCTGCTTATAACATTATGTTGCACAGGGTTTTCCGAGACACTGTATCCAGCAGTTCTGCTGTAGCGGATTTCAGCGTTTCCCGATTCGTTGGCACAAGTTGAAATAGCAGTTTCTGACAACCTGGATACTCGAACACGGTAATGATTACGACCACATACCTTGTCGTAAAGGTTCAATGTCACACTACTTCCAGTTCCATTGGCTATGTACCAGTCAACCATACCAAATTCAGGTGGCGCACTTGATTGACAGCCAAATAGCAGAAAGACAAATGAAAATAAAATCGGGGGTTTTATTTTTAAGAATACAAAATGAGCTAACATAGTGAATAGAAACCCTTTAACAGAGACTAGTCAAAATCTTCCTGACTGGAAAA
>CALKDE010000284.1 GCA_938082955.1 uncultured Pseudomonadales bacterium | reverse complement strand
CGATCTGGATCGCTAGGCTGGTCCTGCTCTGCGGTGTAGTCGGCAACGGCCTGTTCCAGCTGCATTGCCTCCTCGCGGTTCAGTACCAGCTTGTCGCCAAATTCTTCTGGGCGAGAGAAAGGGGTTATGGTGTTACTAGTCCACATGCCTTGCAGGTCGGGGGCACCATCTACCGTTGTGGCTATCACATAGTCGGATTCTTGAGCGCTGGCGCTAAGTGGGAGTAGTAAGAATAATGAAATAGTTGAGCAGGCCAGCAACAGTGTTAGTGGCAATTTGGCCGGGCTAAACAGAGAAGTCGAATTGCAGGTTGTTTTCATTTTTATAGCTCTCTAGTCGGGCTTTATTAGAGGGGAGAGTGTGGCAAAAAGTTCGCTTATACGACGCTGAGGTTACCAAAAATGCGCAGTCAACTCCATGCGATTCATGGCATTTGTGCTCCCTTTTGACCTCACTGCTCAATGAAGGGTTTTACAGAGGCTTAGTAAGCTTCAATAGGAAGCGATCGGTGCTGCGGTTGAGTCGTGGGTCGAATATGCTGCGGCTATGGTCGTCCGTGGAAACTCGCAATGCTTCGCTGGCCTCAACCTCAAAGCCAGCCTGCTCAGCTAGCTCCACTGCCTGTTGAATTTCCATTCGGTGCAGGTCTGTATTGTCTGCGCCGGCTACACCGACATGGTCGGTAATGCCCAGTACGCCTCCAGGTTTTAGCAAGAGCCTAAGTTGTTGAAGCATTTGAATTGCGCGTTCCGGGTTGGGGTTGTAATAGTCATGCAATGTCTGCGCTACGATAATCAGATCTACGGAGTTACCTGCCAAGCCGATTTCCTTGAGTGGCTTTACTATTTGAACAACATTGCGTAGATCGCCTCGTTCTATCTTGGCGTTAAGCGCCTCGCCCTGAGAAATATTTTGGCGATCTTCCACGAAGCGTAAACCGCGTTCTGTGTTCTGCGCATACACAGTGCCCTTTTCACCCACAGCTTTGGAGAGGATGAAGGTGTAGTAGCCTCCAGCGGCATACAAATCCAATACCGTCATGCCTGTTTGGACGCCAAGAAATTCAAGAACCTGAACTGGCTTTCGTGCGTTGTCTCGCGCGAAGTCGGTAACCTCTCTATCGGGGCCCGATAAGGCCACGTCGAGTGCTCGTGTATCGAGACCCTGACCTAGGCAAGCCGGTGCAAGCAGCATCGAGACGAAGATGACGGAATAACTGAGCGATAAGTTCAATGAAAGAGGGGCATACTTTCTCTTCATTTTAGGGTCCTGGAGTCTTTGTCTGTGAAGTAATGTAAACCCAAAGAATAACAGATTGAGCGAACACCTCACTTGTTTTCAGGCCAACCAGGCTCGGCGGATCTTATCCGATCCACAGTAGTTTACCGCAGTGCTATACTGAAAATCGATTCAGGATGAAGGCCTGATCCCCTTTCTAGAAAAACGGTTAAAGAGAGCGCAAAATGCAAAGTAAGCTAATGATTCGAAATCTATCAGTGCTAACCCTACTTTGTGTGACTCCCTTTGCGTTAGCTCAGTCCGATTCGAGGCCGCGGGCCCGTGAGGCGGGTGTAGTGGTGGGTGTATTCCAGCCCGGAGAATTAAACGCGATCACTGATGTTGACGGTGTGAGAGTGGGGCATACAACTGTTATTGAAGGTGATGATATTCGCACCGGCGTAACGGCAATCATTCCTGCGCCAGGAAACCTCTATACCCATCCCATTCCAGCCTGGATTTATACGGGCAACGGTTATGGAAAAATGGTCGGTGAGACTCAGGTACGCGAGTTTGGTGAAATTGAAACGCCAATTCTTTTGACCTGTACGCTGTGTGTATGGAGTGCGGCGAATGCGCTTAAACAATGGATGTACGAGCAACCTGGTATGGGTGAGCACACGCTAAATCCTATAGTAGGAGAAACTAACGACGCTCGCGTGAATAATATGTGGGCAGATCCAATTCAAAAAGAGGAAGTCTACGCCGCGTTAAATAGTGCAAGCGCAGGCCCTGTTCAAGAGGGCAGTGTCGGCGCAGGGACGGGTACACAAGCCTTTGGCTGGAAAGGTGGTATCGGTACTAGTTCCAGGGTGCTCCCTGCGCAATTAGGTGGCTACACCGTCGGCGTATTGGTGCAGACAAATTACGGCGGTGCTTTGTCAATTAATGGCGCACCGGTAGGGCGAGAATTGGGTAGCTACGCCTATCGCGATTTCTTAGAGCCAGTAGCAGACACAGATAAAGAGGACGGTTCGATCATGATGGTTGTTGCCACAGACGCGCCGCTCACTGCGCGCAATCTTGATCGAGTTGCTAGGCGCGCCATGATGGGGTTGGCGCGCACAGGCTCCTTTGCCAGTAATGGTTCGGGTGACTATGTCATTGCGTTCTCAACTAATCCGAATGTACGTAAGCCCCGTGTAAGCGAAGTGCCAGTTCCGCTTGAGGTGTTAGTAAACGAATCGATGACACCGCTGTTTGCAGCTACAGCAGAGGCCACCGAGGAGGCGATCTACAATGCCATCTTCAAGGCAACGACTATAAGCAGTTCGCGCGGAGAGCTGCGTGCAATTCCACTAGAAGATTTGATGCGTGTTCTGGGAAAATATCAGTCGTTGAATTGGGATCAAACCATAGGAAAATAGTTTTTAACAGTGTGCTAGGAACTGATCCCGATGCCTCTTGCCATCAGCAGGGCCAGTACAGGGATTAACACAAGTAATACTAGCTGAAACCTCAATAACAGCCTCAGCAGTTGAGGTACCTCGATGACTTCTTCCTCGGACTTACTGTGTTTGTTATAAAATACCGTGGGGGCGATAGCGCACAACAACATCAGGGTAAACAGACCAAGCTTGGCATGAAATAGGGGATTGCTAGAGTAGAATTCGCTAGGTTTGCCCACCCATAGCCATAGAGCTAGGCCGAAGAGTAAAACGAAGACAGCGCTCACTGCGCAAACAGCATTCACCTTGGCTAAGTTACGAGCATCCTCCCCTGTGATCTGTGGCTTGATGGCCATATTTTCTATGACTAAGGCACCGGCTAACGTGAAGATCGCTGCGAAGTGCAATAGTCTGACTAGTTCGTAATACATCTTGCTAATCATACTGGATTAGTAGGCTTTCGATGCATTTTAATGCGGCTTTGCGAGATTTCCTGTTATGCTGCTGAGCAGGTTTGATTGCAAACCACTACTAATAATTAGACGAAACTGGAGGCACCATGGTCGCTGATTCAGGCACCTCAACCGATGTAAATTCTGAAGAGTCAGCGCATGTTGAAGCGAGCATGCGTAAAGTCGCACTGACTGCGTTAGCCGGTACCAGTATCGAGTGGTACGACTTCTTTCTCTATGCCACGGCTGCGGCCCTTGTTTTTCCTTCGGCATTCTTCCCCGACAGCACTCCAACAATGGGTCTTATACTTTCCTTTGGAACGTTCGCCTTCGGTTTTATCGCCAGGCCTTTAGGTGGTATTTTATTTGGTCATTTCGGTGACCGCGTTGGACGCAAACGAACGCTGGTTATCGCATTGATGATGATGGGCATCGCATCCACGCTGATCGGGCTATTACCTACGTTTGCCACTATCGGCATTGCCGCACCTATCTTGCTTAGCCTTTTGCGTTTCACTCAGGGCTTAGCGATAGGCGGTCAATGGGGCGGAGCGATGCTGCTGGTCACCGAGAGCGCGCCAGCTGACAAGCGCGGCTACTATGGCGCCTACGCACAGGCCGGTGCTCCAGTTGGAGTTATCCTAGCCAACGTGGCATTCATGATAATTAGTTATTCCGTATCTGAGGATGCGTTTATGAATTGGGGCTGGCGCATCCCCTTTATATCGAGCGTCGTATTAATCGGAATCAGTATGTATGTGCAGCTGCATATGGAAGAAACTGATGCCTTTAAAGAACTGCAGAAATTGCAAAAGAAGAAGCAGGATGAACAGCCCCAAGCAGCTGTCGTAAGGCGTTCGCCTGTGTTGGAAGCTATAGCGAAGTATCCCAAGCGTATTGCCTTAGCCGCAGGCGCTTTCCTCTCAATCCAAGTCTCGTTCTATATACTGATTGGTTTTGTGCTTGCCTACGGAACCGATGCTGACGGTGCTGGAATGACGAGGGACCAGATGCTCTTTGCGGTATTGCTTGCTTCGGTATTACAGGTACCCGCACAGTTTCTGGCTGCCTCTTATTCGGATAAACACGGTAGGCGGGGAATTTTTATGCTGGGAGCCATTCTCACTGGAGTTTGGGCATTTGC
>CALKDE010000283.1 GCA_938082955.1 uncultured Pseudomonadales bacterium | reverse complement strand
ACCGTCGGCTGCTTTGATTTCGAACTGCATGTGGCAATTAGACATAGATTTTGGACTTGCTTACTAACACTTATTAATCGACTAGGGCTTATTAACTGAAATTGAGAAGCTGACTAGAAAAAATTCATCAGTGTTCTCTAGTGGCACGAAATTCGATGTCTGGCCAGCGCTCTTCCATCAAATTTAAGTTAACGCGGGTAGATGCCAGGTAGGTGAGATAGCCACCACCATCGATGGACAAATTCTCATGCGCCTTCTTGCGAAATTCTTCTAGCTTGGCCTTGTTCTTGGAATCCACCCATCTCGCCACGTAGACCGTAACCGGCTCATAGATGGCATCAACCTTGTATTCGTCTTTCAAGCGAAAGGCCACAACTTCGAATTGCAGCACACCCACGGCCCCGACAATCAGGTCGTTGTTGCGAAGTGGCATAAACAACTGCGTTGACCCTTCTTCGGATAGCTGCGTCAGTCCCTTCTGCAACGCCTTCAGCTTGAGTGGATCTTGCAGTCGAATACGTCTGAACAGTTCCGGAGCGAAGTGAGGGATGCCTCGAAACTTTAAATCTTCTCCTGTAGTAAAGGTATCGCCTATCTGAATTGTGCCGTGATTATGCAGGCCGATGATGTCTCCAGACACAGCCGATTCCGCCTGTTCTCGATCACCTGCGAGAAAAGTTACCGCGTCCACTACTTTGATATCCTTACCGATGCGGGTGTGACGCATCTTCATACCCTTTGTATACTCACCCGAACAGATCCTCATAAACGCTATTCGATCACGGTGCTTAGGATCCATGTTCGCCTGAATCTTGAAGACGAAACCACTGAATTCTTTTTCTTTTGCTTCTACGACACGGGTTTCTGTTTCTCGACTTTTCGGCTGGGGCGCCCACTCTACGAAATCTTCGAGCATTTTCTTAACACCGAAATTTCCTAAAGCTGTACCAAAGAAGACGGGGGTCAGGGTTCCCTTTAAGTAAGCGTCTCTATCGAATTCGTGGCTGGCACCACGCACCAGTTCGATCTCATCTATAAAGTCTTGGGTATAACTACCGAGCAGCTGCGCTGTCTTAGGACTATCCAGCCCATCGATTATCACCTCGTCGTGAATCAGGCTCCCTTGACCATGCTGATAGACATGAACCTTGTCTTCATACAGGTTATAAACGCCCTTAAATTCTTTGCCCATGCCTAGCGGCCAATTGATCGGCGCGCATTTGATGTTGAGAACGGTCTCTATCTCATCGAGGACTTCGATAGGGTCGCGAATATCTCTATCGAGCTTGTTAACAAAGGTAAAAATCGGCGTATCACGCAGGCGGCAGACATCCATCAGCTTGATAGTTCTCTCTTCCACGCCCTTTGCCCCATCGACGATCATCAGCGCAGAATCCACTGCCGTGAGCACGCGGTAGGTGTCTTCAGAAAAATCTTCGTGCCCAGGCGTATCGAGCAAATTCACCATTCGGCCATTGTAGGGAAACTGCATCACCGAGGAGGTCACCGAGATGCCCCGCTGTTGCTCCATCGCCATCCAGTCAGATGTTGCATGACGATCCGACTTCTTACTCTTCACTGAACCGGCAATCTGAATCAAGTTGCCGTAAAGCAGCAATTTCTCAGTGATGGTGGTCTTGCCGGCATCCGGGTGCGAAATAATCGCCAACACACGGCGGCGCCCTATTTCGTCTATTAATGAATCAATACCCATGCTAATGATTGCCGTGTTATGACCAGAGATAATGCGATTGCATGCTCTCAAGCTCTAATTGCAGGATTAGTAGGATCTATGCCCACTCTATGCCCAGTGAAATCGGGCGCGATTATAACAGCTGCGAGCAAGAGTAGGGAAACGGACCTCTAATGCTGGTCTATGGGAAAACAGGCGGATACTCTACAATACCCGCCACAGCAATGAGAACAAACGCCCGAGGACTCTCAGATATGGATTTCACTCTATCCGAACAACAAGTTGCCCTGCAGCAATCCGTGCGCAAGTTTGCCCAGCAGGAACTGCCATCTATCGCCAAGCAAGTAGAAGAAAGTGACGAACCGCCGGGAATCGAACTACGTAAACGCTACGCCGAATTGGGCTATCTCGGGGTTAACCTCGAGGAGAAATATGGCGGCGCTGGCATGAGCCACCTCGATGCCGTGATCGTCTTGGAGGAGATTGCGAAAATTTCAATCGCGGTAGCCTTTCCCATATTCGAGTCCTGCTTCGGCCCGAGTTTAGCGATAGCACATTTTGGTAGCGATCGACTAAGGGAAAAAATACTACCTAGGGTATGTTCGGGCGAGATTGTGGTCGCCGTATCCATGTCCGAGCCAAATGCCGGATCGGCACTTACCGATCTTACTACCAAAGCTCAAGTCGAATCAGATCGAGTAATAATCAATGGCAATAAACGCTGGTGTTCGGGGGCCGGTCACTCTGAGGCCTATGTTGTCTACTGCCGCATGGATGACAGTCCAGGCGCAAAGGCAATAGGCGCTGTCGTTGTCGAGAAAGACAGCAACGGCCTCAGCTTCGGCAAACCGGACCACCACATGGGCTTTCGAGGAGTTGCAAGCGCCGACATGTATTTCGACAACGTTGAAGTACCAGCAGAGAACATTCTCGTATCAGCCGGCGGCTTCGGCAAGTTAATGGATGCTTTCGATCTGGAGCGCTGTGGCAATACGACGATGTCACTGGCCGTAGCCCAATCGGCATTCGATTATGTCTTGGAATATGTTCAGCAGCGGCAACAGTTCGGTAAATCACTCGTCGAATTCCAAGCGGTTCAATTACAGATTGCTGAAATGAAAATGAGACTGGAAGCATCCAGGCTACTGCTCTATAGGGCCGTCGTGAACGCACAGAAGGGGCTTCCCTCCATCGCGGAGAGTTCGGTCGCCAAGTGTTTCGCCAATGAAACCGCACGAGAAGTGACAGGCAAAGCAATGCAACTCATGGGTGGCTATGGTTATTCGAAGGAGTACCCGCTAGAACAGAAGTTGCGCGACGCTTGGGGGTGGGGGATCGCCGGCGGAGCAATCGATATTCAAAAAGCGAATATTGCCGCAGCACTTGTTGGTAAGCGCTTCAATCAACGTGCTAAGTAGCAAGAAGCATCAGACGAAAGAAATGCTAATGCAGCACAGCACTGCTAGGTCTAGCCTTAGATTCGGCAAACTCGGGATGCAGAATATCCCCGCGCTTCGCTAGTAGCAGGTCGTGTCGACTAAGCCGGTCATACTCGTCTGTAGCCTGCACGTCGATGTCTTCCAATAAGACGCAGACGATATCGTCGTCTTCGATATCCACAACGATGCAGGGCTTGAAACCGATGATCGTATGCAACGAGGCAAGTGCACCAATTTCGCAACGGTGTACGGGATACAAACCGTTAGACTCTTTCAATAATCCGTAAGATGTGAACGCCACGCCGAATCCGGCAGCCGCGACAATGTGAATGATATCGATAACCGCAGGATCAGTTAGATCGATGCGGACCGTATCTGATATTGGCTGCTTATTGGCGAGTTGCTTTTGATTCACTAACTTCAAGAATAAACTAATGTCTTCTTGATTCCATTCCAGCGTCTCTTCCTTTTCCGAACGAGTACTGTCAGAAGAAAGACTCAGAACACTGGTTTCGATAGTGAGGTCTTTGATCTCGGTCTCGGGCGGGCAGGGTACGATCATAGATACGGAGCAGTAGCCTTCGCTGCTCTCGGCGCCCAAGCGCCATAGGAACGGAATTTCGGCAGTTAATTCGATCATAGTAAAGTGCTGTACAACTAGTGGTAGTGCAAACATAGCACATTCCCTTAGTTGGTATAATCTCAATGTGCGTCACTCCTAGTCACTCAGATATTTAGCAATTTAAGGCTAGTCCTTTTAAGAGCACTTAGCGCACACTGCTAACGCACTCTCCAACAAGCTTTCTTAAGCCATTGAGGATGCTAGGGAATTCGACTATTCCATCACAAATTTTTTTTCCACAGATTCTGTGGATAAGTCAGTGGATAATTCTTCAAAAATCGCTTCAAGCCTCTAAAATGCGCCTGCCTGACACAAATTGATCAATATTTGGCCAATAGGTAATTTCTTTGTTATTCAATAACTTACCAGTTTTGGAAGTATTGGTAAAAAATAATACCTGCTGATTCTTAGTGTTTTGTGAGAGAAGTTTCTTTTTTGTGCATAAATTCGCCCATCACACGCAATTTACGAAAAATAAGAAATCCTTTGTCACTGTTTTTATTGAAGTTTTTCAGCCTATAATGCCATTCGTTCTTACTGCTAATTGTTGGGAATCAAACACACAGTAATCTTAAAAAATTCACGTAAAGTCACCACTTTAGATTGCATCGTATTTGTAGTAGTCCTCGCATTCAGATAAACACTGTTTCGTGCGAATCGCCTTGGCACTTCTGCCCAAGAAATGGCACTGCAGATCCTTTAGGGCGGGCAAACGCCCAGAACATGAACTGGCTCAAACACAGTGGAAATTTGTGGGAGTTTTCGTCAAACAGTAAAAAGGGGACCTTCGAGCCTACTAGGCTCAAGTTTGAAATACTTTCTGACACCTTTGCTACTCGGCAACGACGCGCAATAGTTGTAAATAGTCACTGAGACCCATGAATATTTTCTCGATACCATCTTGCTTCATGGTTTGCATGCCATCTTTCAACGCCTGTTCGCGTATCACGTCAAGCTCCGCCTTATTGTAGATCATAGCCTGCAACTCGTTAGTACCCATTAGCAATTCGTGAACCCCAGTTCTGCCCTTATAGCCAGTC
>CALKDE010000282.1 GCA_938082955.1 uncultured Pseudomonadales bacterium | reverse complement strand
AGAAATGTGGGCGAGATGTATCTGTGGTCTACGCAGGTAGGCCATGGCGATTTAGATGCGTGGAAGTATCCACTGCCAGGCGATGACTACATATTTATGATCGAGCGAATAGTTATTCATCTTGAAGATACGCCGCGCATTGTGGCTTTAAATATGTCACCCGACCCCCATAGATCGACAACCAGCGATCATATAGCTGGCCGCGGCGGGGTGTTTCTGGACGTGGAGTGGAGTGAGGATAGCGAGATATTGTCGTTCGTCTCTTCTTCACGTGATCACAAGGTTGCGCAGCTGCAGATTGCAAATCCAGAAACCGGTGAGGTGAGGCCTGTTTACCTCGAAGAGGTCGACACCTATTACGAATCTGGATACAACGCTGCCAATTGGCGTGTCTTTCCCGAGCGAAATGAGTTTGTCTGGTTCTCTGAGCAAGAAAATTGGGGGCACCTCTATTTGCACGACCTGCAGTCAGGCGAGTTGAAGCATCAGATCACTCAGGGAAGTTGGGCAGTGCTTCAGATTCAGCAGATCGATATAGAAAATCAGCAGATCTATTTCCTCGGCTCGAATCGCGAGCCCGGCGATCCTTATTTTCAGTATCTGTATCGAGTTAATTTCGATGGGTCTGAATTAATAAACCTAACCCCGGAGACTGCGAACCATCAGATTAGGTGGTCCGAATCGGCTAAATATTTTAGTGATGTATATTCGACACCAAATACCGCTCCAGTGTCTTTAGTGCGCAACACCGCGGGAGAGACGCAACTGATTCTCGAAGAAACGGATATAGACCCACTTATCAAGAGTGGCTGGGTGGCACCGAATCCATTTATCGTAAAGGCCAGAGATCAGATCACCGACCTCTACGGCTTACTTTACAAGCCCTCTAATTTCGATGAGACAAAGTCCTATCCGATATTGAACTATCTCTACCCCGGGCCTCAAAGTGGCAGTGTCGGCACGCGTTCGTTTCGCGCCTCGCGTAATGACAAGCAGTCGCTGGCCGAACTTGGATTCATCGTAGTCGAGTTAGATGCTATGGGCACGCCGGGGAGGTCGAAGTCTTTTCACGATGCCTACTATGAAGACATGGGCGACAACGGCCTGCCAGATCAGATCGAAGGAATCAGGCAGTTAGGGGCAGGTAATCCTTGGATGGATCTCGAGAGAATAGGCATCTGGGGGCATTCAGGTGGTGGCTTCGCATCGACCGCAGGAATTTTGCGCTATCCAGATTTCTACAAGGTCGCCGTATCCGGTGCGGGCAATCATGATAATCGAAATTACGAAGATGACTGGGGCGAGAAGTGGCAGGGGCTGTTAGAGACCTATCCCGAGAGCAATCCAGATGAAGGCGAGCCAGTAGTCACTACGAACTACGACAATCAGGCGAACCAACTGCTGGCTGCTAACTTGGAAGGTAAACTGTTGCTTGCCCACGGCATGCTCGATACCAATGTACACCCTTCCAGCACGCTGTTGGTGGTCGATGCTTTGATCGAAGCTGACAAGGACTTCGATCTAGTGGTTCTGCCCAATGCTAACCATGGTTTTGGAAATAGACGCTACTTTATGAAGCGACGCTGGGACTATTTCGTGGAGAATCTCCGCGGCCAGCAACCTCCTTCAGAGTTTATCTTTGCCGATAACGTTCGCTAGACACACAAAGCACTAGCTGCTGTCCTTGCAAGCGCGTTGCTCGCTGCATTAAGCTTGAATCATAGGTTTATGAAAGAAGGTTTCACAAAAGGGCCGCTGCGCCCACCAATGAATTTAATTAAGGATGTCACCATGAGAATTCATTTTCGGATCACAGCGTTGGCCAGCCTGATGATAGCCGTATTTGTAGTACCTCACGCCTTTGCTGCCGAGGACTATAGACCGCCTCAGACAGACTTTGGCGTGCCGGATGTACAAGGGGTTTGGAACTATAAGACCCGAACTGGTCTAGAGCGTGCCGATGTCTATGAAGGCGCTTTAGAAATAGACGAGGCAACCATGTTGGAGAAGATGGTTTCCACGCCGGACTTCATCGCTTTTCTTGAGGCAACAGGTGCCGAAGCACCCGGGCCCAAAAATGTGGGTGGCTATAACGGGTTTTGGATTACACCGGGGGACGCACTCGCCGAAATGAATGGCAAGTATCGATCGTCCCTCATCGTAGACCCACCTGATGGCAAAATTCCCTGGACAGAGGAAGGGCAGGCGGTTCGTCGATCTCAACAGGACGAACTGCCGATGGGCATGGCGGAGAGTGATGGGCCAGAAGGGCGTACTCTCTCAGACCGATGTCTAGTGAGCTTCGCTTCAACTGCGCCATTCATGAGCAGCCTCTACAACAACCATATGCAGATCGTACAAGGACCGACTCATGTTGTGCTTCTCGCGGAAATGGTGCACAACGCGCGTATCGTGAGAATCGATCAGGAGTTTAAAGATCTACCTTATGAGAAGTGGTTGGGTGACTCAATAGGCTACTACGATGGGGATGCCTTGGTAGTGCAGACGAAAGACTTCAATGGCTGGCAGGTTGCTAAGGAGCGATTGGTTTCCAGCAATGTTTTGCTGACGGAGAGATTCACTCGTGTCGCTGAAAACAAGCTCCATTACGCCTTTACCATCGATGATCCTGAACTCTACACGCAGCCCTGGACTGCTGAGATGCCAATGTATACCGGTGAAAACTTATACGAGTATGCCTGCCACGAGGGCAACTATGCGATGCCTGCCATTCTCGCCGGAGAGCGCCGTCACGAGGCAGATGCTAGGAACGCACAGTAATTTAAATCCCTGTGCCACGTTGTTGGTGCCGGACGCGTTTGAGGAACATCAAGTGGGACAGACTTATCGCCCTCTTAGCCAGATTCGAATTATTCACATTACAGGGTAATAAATTGTAATGGACTCAATCGAAGCAGCGATCGCTGCGTATACCAATTTCATGTGGGGCTTGCCGCTAGTTATTCTGCTAGTGGGTGGTGGCTGCTTCTTCATGATTCATTCCAGGCTACGTCACTTTCGTTATTTCTC
>CALKDE010000281.1 GCA_938082955.1 uncultured Pseudomonadales bacterium | reverse complement strand
CAGCCCTGAAATTTATCACGATGACGATGACGATGACGAGGACTTGATGAAAACGGTGCAGGCCCCAACCGTCGAAGAAGCCCTGAATCAAGGCAAGCTAATCCTTTTGGCTGAAGACAACCTGACTAATCAACTGGTTATCCATAAGCAACTTAATGCTTTAGGGTATCAGTGCGAGATTGCCAACAATGGCAAGGAAGGGTTCGATATGTGGAAAGCCAAGCCTTACTGCATGCTTCTCTCGGATTGCCACATGCCTATATGGGACGGCTTTCAACTGACCGCGGCGATCCGCAAAGACGAAAAAAGCACAGGAAAACGTGCGCCTATCGTCGCCATTACCGCTAATGCTCTTCAGGGTGAGGCGCAGCGCTGTCTGGCTGCGGGGATGGATGACTATATGGCAAAGCCTGTTTCGATGAAGGTGCTTAAGAAGACTTTGGTTAAGTGGATGGGAGAAGGCAGTCCATTCGACCAAATTGATGCTGAATCATCGGTTAAGGCGGCTGCACAGGTTGAGGCGCCAACCCGACCAAAGGGTGCTGACGATGAAGAAAGACCATGTCCTATCGATGAGCGTATGTTGAAAGATATGTTTGGCGACGATGAAGACACTTTCAAAGAGATCCTGCAGTCTTTTATTGGGCCGTCTGAGGCCATTATTGCTGATTTAATTGCGGCTCATGGGGTTCGCTCAGCTACAGACATTAAAGCTCATGCGCATAAATTAAAGTCTTCGTCTCGCAGTATTGGTTCTAATAGGATGGCAGATCTATGTGCAGTGCTTGAGGTGGCGGGTGGCCAATCAAACTGGGGCCTAATTGATGAGGAGTTACCCAATTTGGAGCCTGAATATCAAAAAGTGAAAAGCTATATTGATTCACTCTAGATCCTAAGTGGTCCAGTAGGTCCTTCTATAGATGGTTTTCCTTATGTGGTTAGAGGCATTCGGTCATTGCCCTCAGCCCATGTGGATTTTGATGAACAGGTAATTCCGATTGAGGAGCATGGCTTTACTCTAGTCGAATTCGAGCAGGATCGCACCATCGTGCGTCTGTTCAAGTGGGGTGTGAATAGTCAGGATTTGGAAAGCATTGATAGTCTTGAGCCATTCCATACTGCAGAGTTGGAAGTGCCAGGTTGATAGCCTGCGAGCGCAAGTTATAACTTACACATACCTACAAAATCCCCACAAACTTTTGGCATTGAGATTTTATTGTATTATTAACCTTGTCCCAAGGCCTTGCCGCGGCAGCCGTTGACGATGGCGAATCAATGGTCAAAGCGAGCATTGTCTACAATATTGCGCGGTTTGTGACCTGGCCAGAAAAATCTGACGAGGAAAATGCGACTAACCTTAGTGTATGCATTCAAAAAGACAACCAGCTTGCCACAGCCTTTTCGAATCTTGCGGCTGCACAGGGTGCCGGTGGCATTTTCCAATTGAGGCTGATTGAGAGGTTTGGGGTCCAGAACCTAGAGTGCCATGTAGCCTTTTTGTCGGAAGAGGATCTGGATTATGTGGATTTAAGCGCTATGGCACGCGACGCAATACTTACGATCAGCGATACGGCAGGGTTTGCAAATGATGGTGGTACCATCGAAATACAAGTAATTGACGAGAAAATAGGCTTTTCTGTCAATCGGTTGATTGAGAGATTATCGAGCGTCTCGCTCAGCTCCCAAATACTGCAATTGGCCGAAAAGGTAATATGATGTTCAGCTTGAGAGCATGGAATGCAAGCCTACGCTTCAGAGGAGTTACCCAATTTGGAGCCTGAATATCAAAAAGTGAAAAGCTAGTTTGATTCACTCTAGGCTTGATGCATGAAATTAGTAGGCTTACGCTTGAATTTTTCTATAGCATGAGTGATAGCGATTTGGATAAAAAATATTTACGTAGTAAATTTCACATATTGAAAAAATAATTCTGCCTCAGCATCGGATAGTTAGAAGGAAAAATAGATGAAAGGAATAATCTTTACAACTTTTAATGACATGGTTGAGAAAGAGATAGGTATCGAAACTTGGGATGCCATTCTCGACTCAGTAAATCCCAAATCGAAGGGAATCTATACAGCTGTAGAAGATTTTCCTGATGAAGAGTTATTTTCTATGATCTCGGAGCTTTCTGAAAAAACTGGCACACCAGTAGTTGAGCTAGTAACGGCCTTCGGTCAATACTTATTTCATGTCTTCGCTATTAATCATGGTGGTTTTATTGACGATAAACCCAATTTTTTGGATTTCCTAAAAAGCATCGACGAAGTGATTCACAAGGAAGTAAGGAAGCTCTACCCGAATCCAAATCTCCCTACTCTACGTTGGGAGCAGCACGACGAGAACTCTCTTGAACTCTATTACAGTTCTCCACGCAAGCTGTGCCACCTTGCAGATGGTTTGATTAAGGGAGCTGCCAAAAAATATAACACGAAGTACACCATGGAACATTCTCCCTGTATGCATGACAATAGCGATCATTGCTGTTTTAGTATCAAGGTAATATGACTGACGAATCGGCGTACAAACGTGCTTACGAACGACAGAAGGCGGCCCGCGAGCAGGCGGAACAGCTCCTAGAAACCCGGTCGCGCGAATTATACGAATCACACGCCATTCTCACCAAAGCCAATGAAGACCTACAAACGCAAAAAGAAATTGCCGAAAGTGCAACTAAGGCCAAGTCTGCGTTCTTAGCGACTATGTCTCATGAGCTTCGTACGCCGTTGAATGGGGTTGTGGGCATGGCCGCTCTGCTAAGCCAGACTAAGCTCGATGCCGATCAACGGCAAATGCTGGGTGTAGTGAATGAATCTGCTCAGTCATTGCTCACTACCATTAACGCTATATTGGATCTTTCGAAGATAGATG
>CALKDE010000280.1 GCA_938082955.1 uncultured Pseudomonadales bacterium | reverse complement strand
ATTTCGCCCCCATACCGTGTAATTTTGCATGTATCCATGCAGCAGGTAGAGAACAGGATAGCGCGCATCACTGAGGTAGTAGCCTTCAGGCAAAACGATATCGAACTTCATTCGCCTATCTACTGCAGGACTATAGAATTCGACAGTTTCCAGCCCGGGAGGAATTGGCGCCGCTACAGGCTCTAACGTACTGGCGTTCTGAGCAGTAGCCTGCCCTATTATCAGTTGCGCCAAGAGCGCAATACCAACCAGGAGTGGTTTGAAGGAATCGGTCTCTTTCATGGTTCTTAGTGGCCGCTCAGCTCTCATTAGTAATTTTGTGATAGCAGCCAGTTTACCGCAAAAAACGAGAGGCTTCCCGCGTTTCTAGTTCGCAGAATAGGCACAGGGTGTGTATATTCTAAAGCGATGAAAAAGCAAACCCTGTTGCACCTTCACAAGCGCAAGCGCGCCTGCTTGCTATTACCAGCCATTGTTTTCTGCTCTTCTTTAGCTGGTGCTGCATTGGCTCAGGATGCGGGCGAGCAGCTATTCCTGAATAACTGCGCAGAATGCCATCAGCGTGATGGAAAAGGGATACCGAATATCTATCCTGCGTTAGCCGGCAGTGAAGTGGTGGACGGAAGCGGCGTTGACGTGGCACTAGTGATGCTCATCGGCCGCGGCGAGATGCCCTCCTTTGCCGGCTCGATCGCCGATGAAGACATGGCGAGCATCATCAACTACGTCCGCAATGCCTGGGGAAATAACGGCGAGGAAATCTCCGCGCAAAGGATTGAAAAGCTTCGGTGAAACTCATCACCACAGTCCACCGCACTATTCGAAACGCACCTGAGGTGAATTTTTCCGTCGCCTAAAGACGGAGCAATTATTTATCCTGTAGTATGCAAGACAGTTGCACTTCCCTCTACTCGGAGATTTAACCGTGAAGCTGCCCAGCCTTAGAATTAGCCCCAGATCAATGGCAAATCCTGCTCTTTTAATCAGCCTATTCTTTAGCTGTCAGGCATCTGCGAACTGCAATTTTTCTGAAGACACCGAAGAGATCGTCCGCGGCAGTGTCTATAGTGAAACGAATAACAATGACAGACGTGACAGATTCGAAGCCGGCATCGCCGGTGTAAGTGTGAGCAATGGCTGCCAGGTGGTGCAGACAGATGGCGGCGGCAATTACCAAATACCGATTCATGCGACGCAGATCCTGTTCATCACTAAGCCTGCCGAGTTCGATCTGCAATTGGACGAGAACAATCTTCCGCAGTTCTTTTATAGGCACTATCCTGAAGGCACACCAAAAGAGATCGCCGGCACCTCTATAGAATGGGCCTGGCCCGTGATTGAACCCACAGGCCCGCTACCCAGCGTGATGAATTTCGGGTTGATTCCAAGAGAACAATCCCCGAGTGAGTTTACAGCCCATGCGTTTGCGGACACTCAGGCAAGATTCGAGATAGGTCAGGATATGCTGCGCGAGGATCTGATCAACCCGTTAATTGGAAATCCCTATGGCGTTGAATTTGGGATAACCGTTGGCGATGTGGTTTATGACAATCTCGGGCTCTACGATCGCCACAAAGCGATGATGGCATTGATGGATATTGTGCAATGGAATTTGCCTGGCAACCACGACATCAACTTCGCCTCTCCAGATTCGATTTTTGCTAACGAGACCTTTAAGAGTCATTTTGGGCCGACGTACTACTCGTTCAATCAAGGCAATGTCCATTTCGTGGCGCTCAATAATGTTGAATATGCCGGCGACGGCAAGTTATTTGGTAACTCTGGGTACCGCGGGTTTATCCCCGAGCATCAATTACAGTGGTTAGCGCAAGATCTTGCTAACGTTTCTTCGGAGAAACTCATTGTTATTGCGACCCACATTCCACTAGTCAGCGAAGCCGACGACGGACTATCTGAATCTCATAGCGGACCGAATACCGAAAATTTTTCTAGCCTGCTGAATATCCTCGCGCCTTTTTCCAATATTTATGGCATTGCAGGGCACGACACCAGCAATAGCTGGAAGGTCGAAGTGAACCATAACCATGGCTGGCAGGGACGGCCGTGGATTGCGCATACTCTGGCCGAGGTTCGCGGCAGCGGCTGGCCTAAAGGCCTGCGTGACGCAAGAGGCGTTAGAGACTCAATAATGGAGGATGGCAATCCTAACGGTTTCTATGTATTAAGATTTGACGATAATGCGCTTACTCCCGATTTTATCCCCTTCCCGTTCGGGCCCGATGCGGCGCAGCGACTGCGCATCACCCTCGATCCGCCCCTGTCCGAGACCGAGGGCGACAGCATTAATCGCGGAACCGCACGCACTGACACGAAAGTAGTTGTGAATCTCTTTGACGGTGGAGTACGAGACTCGGTATGGGCATTCATAGATGGCGGCGAGGCGCAGGCAATGACCTATGTTGTGCGAACAGACCCCTTTGTAGAGAGACTCGACAGCCTTTACCAGGATACAGATAGTGAATACAGCCCCGCGGCGCTTTCTGCCCATATCTGGGAAATGAATCTACCAGATGGTTTAGGCGAGGGTTTACATACTGTAGAAATTAAATCCGAAGATGAGTTTGGTCAACAGCGTGCTGGGGCAATGACGTTCGAGATTCTCAA
Source organism: uncultured Pseudomonadales bacterium (assembly GCA_938082955.1). GTDB lineage: Bacteria > Pseudomonadota > Gammaproteobacteria > Pseudomonadales > Pseudohongiellaceae > UBA9145. Next base: position 65 of record CALKDE010000280.1, on the reverse strand, counting down.
TCAATAAATTTGTTCTACTTGAGATTCGGCAGCACTGGCATCTCGATCTTCAATACTTGTCGCGT
>CALKDE010000279.1 GCA_938082955.1 uncultured Pseudomonadales bacterium | reverse complement strand
CACAGCACCGGGGAAGAAGTGATATACGCGACATTTTTAATAAGGTCGCAGTTACACGGAATTGTAACTGTGAGAAATTCTGGTCTGATAGGCGCTGCTATCAATTTTCAGAACTGACCTGAAAAACGCGATTTGACTGATGGTACGCAGGTAGAAAAATTAATAGAGGGTCATGTGCAGTTAATGACGAATGGCATGCTTAGTAATTCTCGCGGAAAGGATAATCATTAGGTCTTAGAAAAATTAGAGGCCCCTAACTATCGAGTCCCATTGCCTTGCGAATCAACTGGTTTTTGATTGGCGTCATCTTGTCTACCGCGTTCATTCCGATGTTCCGTAACCAGCGTATGCTGAGGTCTTGTTGCCCGAAAAGCCGTTTGAAACCCTCCATCAACCACATCATCGAGAGATTGTTGCCTTTACGTCTACGTTGGTAGCGAAGCAGTACCTTAGGGTCAGCAACCGATCTTCCTGCCTGGATACCCCGCTGCAACTCCTCTGCCAGTGCCTTCGCATCCAACAGGCCCAGATTCACCCCTTGGCCCGCTAAAGGGTGAATCGTATGGGCGGCGTCACCCACAAGCACGATACCTTCCTTTACGTAGTCCAAAGCATGCCGTTGTCTCAGAGGAAAGACGAAGCGTTTGTCGCTCCATTCAATAGCACCAAGCTTAGATTCTAACGCCGCAGCAAGCTCCGAATTGAATTCATCCTCACTCAATGACATCACCCGCTCTGCCTGGTCAGGTAACATCGACCAGACAATGGAGCAGAAATGCTGAGCGTCATCCTCTGTCGCGGACCGCAGCGGCAAGAAAGCGAGTGGGCCAGTTTCCATGAACCGCTGCAATGCAGTGTTGTTATGTGGCAGTTGTGTACGCACTGTAGTGACCAGTGCGTGTTGTTCGTAATCCCATTCGCGGCACTCAAAATTGGCCAGCGCTCTTAACTTTGAGTTTGCACCGTCTGCTGCGATGATCAGCGGTGCGCGAATTGCCTGCCCATCGTCGGCGTTTAGTTTCACGATTAAGCCGTCTTCATCCTCAACTTGCTCGAACGACTCTATAGAAAATGGAGTTATTGAAAATACATTCTCAAGCTGCGCTACTCGTTTGTGCAGTGCTGCAATGATTATCGAATTCTCTACGATGCTGCCTAACTCAGGCTGATTGATCTGCTCTGCCGAAAAGTCAATTGAGCCTGTGCCTTCAGCATCCCAGACTTGCATGGCACTGTAGTTACAAACACGGGCAGCGCTCATGTCCTCCCAGACTCCAAGCTGCCTGAAGAGTTGCTGTGATGCTTGGCTGATTGCACTGACTCGAGGGTCAAACTTGTCGCTATGAAGTTTTGGGCTGTCGCTATCCTTCCCTTGAACAAGCCGCTTGCGATCTACCAATGCAATGGACAGCGAAGACTCGGCAAGTAAGCAAGCAAGACTGGCCCCGACCATTCCCGCGCCTGCTATGACTACATCGAACTCTTTGGGCTGTGCATTAGACATAGCTCGTATTATAGGCTCTGTAAGCCTTATTCCCTAGTGGCCTGTGATCAAGTCACTAGTCGCTCTGGCGCACAGTAGTCCTAGACTTGAAGCACCCCTATTTCGAGATTTCACAATTGCTGCTAAACTGCGGCGCTTGTGGTGATTTACAGAGCCCGTATCGAGAGTGGAGATTTAAAATGAGCAATATTGTCAGCGCCGATCAAATTAACAATTACGTGGGCCAAGAAGTTGGGGTCACTGATTGGATTGAAATAGATCAGGATAGAATTAACAAGTTTGCCGATGCGACGGGCGATCATCAGTATATTCATATTGACCCGGAGCGAGCCGCACAGACTCCATTTGGCACCACGATTGCTCATGGCTTTCTCACACTTTCACTGATGAGCATGCTTAGTGCAGAAAATGGCGGAATCAAGCTCGAAAATGCGGTAATGGGGATCAACTACGGCTTGGACAAAGTACGCTTCATCAATCCCGTAAAGGTTGGCAGTAAAATTCGCGCTCGATTCCAATTGGTCAGTAGTGAGGAGAAGAAACCCAATCACTATTTGATAAAGCACAACGTGACCATTGATATAGAAGGCCAAGACAAACCCGCCCTGATAGCCGAATGGCTGGGCATGACGGTCATAGGCTAACGACTTACTTAGTAACAGCGGCGACTTGGCTTACGTCAACGGCTATCGAAAAATTGAAACTAGAGAATTTGAAACATGAAAAAATCACTTCTGGCACTGCTTCCCTTTCTCACCGCCTGTGCAGGGGAGCCGCCGCAAAATATTGGCATTAGAGATGGCAGCTTAACGGCGTGCCCTGAATCACCGAACTGCGTATCGAGTTATGAAAACAGCGAGGAACACTCAATCGCAGCCTTAGACGCGAACCTGACCCAGATTCAACAAGTACTGCTGGCAATGGATGAAGCCAATATCGTCGAGCAATCAAGTAATTACCTCTACGCTGAGTTCACCAGCAGTCTCATGGGCTATGTTGACGATGTAGAGTTCTTGTTCGATGCCGCAAACAATACAACCCAAGTGAGGTCCGCCTCTCGCGTCGGCTATAGCGATATGGGCGCAAATCGCAAACGCATTGAGGCAATCCGCAGTCAGCTCTAACACACTGATTTAAAGCTTTATATCCCCACCTTAGCTCTTTAGTTCAAGCCGCTGGCAATCCTGTTGGATTTTTTAGCAATAAATGCGGGTTTTGTGGCAGGGTGCAGTTTTTTATAGCCCTAATTGGGCGAAGCCTCTGTCAAGGACATGCTGACCCATCAGCCTAATCCTCCAGGCTATTCGGCGACCAGGGCTACGGTGAATAAACTCGCAGCCAAAGGCCCTCTCGTGCGCCGTGAGCGAAATTTAAAATACGCCTACTATCTTCCTGCCGATCATCAGGAAGCCAGAGAATCAGCTCTATAGCGGTCTCTAAAGACATTCTTTGACGGCTCGGCATCACAAGCCATGAGTAGGTGGTAGGTGGTAGGTGGTAGGTGGTAGGTGGTAGGTGGTAGGTGGTAGGTGGTAGGTGGAAATATTCTCCTGCGATGAATAATAGACAAGCTATTGAAACCTACGACGTAGACCATCGCATAGTCTTTCAGATGGGAGCAAGGTACCGGTAACTGATCTTGTTTGTGATGCCCAATGACGGTCTATTTTTTGTCAGCTCTTACTTAGGCCCATGGCACGTTCAGCTAGCCCACGGCGCAACGTCGGTAATAATTCGATTGCGACTAAGCCAAATTTTCGTAGCCATACCTTCGCCTCATTGTTACTGGAGAACAGCTTGGTGATATTGTGAGTAAATTGAGTGGTTGTTGCCTGATCT
>CALKDE010000278.1 GCA_938082955.1 uncultured Pseudomonadales bacterium | reverse complement strand
GTTAACTATGCAGTTATGACTGATAGTAATTCTCCCTTATTCTATGGTTGGAAAATTGTCTTCGCCATTTTGGCTCAGCTGACGATTACCAGTGGCTTGAGTTTCTATAATCATGCCATTTATCTCACGGAGTTGGCTGCGAATCCCAACTTCGATGTGCAGACAGCCTCATTCGCAGTATCGCTGTTTTTCCTGTCAGGTGGAATAACTGGCTTGTGGGTCGCGAAATGGGTGCAAGACTATGACCCAAAAATCTGCATCAGTGCTGGGGCTATAATTTCTGGTTTCGCATTGAGTTCCTTGGCATTCGTTCAAGAGATCTGGCAGCTGTATCTTGCCTTTATATTTTTCGGAGCGGGTTTCTCTGCCTCTGCATTGATTCCAGCTACCACCTTGGTAACGCGTTGGTTCCATCGAAAAAGAGCTATGGCTTTGTCTATAGCCTCTACGGGTCTATCTCTAGGTGGCGTCGTGTTGACACCGCTATGCGTGTTACTCGTTAAGTCCTTGAGCTTTGAACTTGCCGCCCCGCTAATGGGATTGTTGTACATGGTAGGCGTAATTCCTATCGCCTGGATCTGGTTGCGGGCGAGCCCTGAGTCGATGGGTTTGCTGCCGGATGGTGAGGAGTCCCCACCTATTTTGGCGCCACTCAACACAGAACAGAGAAGCGAAGATGGCAAAGCGGCTGCCGTTTCTAGGGACTTGGGGTCAGACGGCATTACCTTTAAGCAGGCGCGTGGTACGCGCTTTTTCTGGGGCATCAGCATCGGCTATATATTTTTGATGATGGCGCAGGTTGGAGGCATTGCTCACCAATACGGCTTGGCGAGAGAATTGTTAAGCGAGTCACACACTGCTATGGCGATTGCGATACTGCCTGTAGCCAGCATCGTCGGTCGCCTAATCGGTGGTTGGTTAGTCGATAGAATGTCAATTCGATTATTCTCCATTGGCATGATGATCCTGCAGGGGGTTTCTCTGAGCTTGCTCGCCTTAGGTATGAACGTGTTCACACTCTGCCTCGGTCTCGCCTTGTTCGGCGCCACCGTGGGTAACCTGCTGATGTTGCAGCCGCTATTGATCGCTGAGGCTTTCGGTATTCGTGAGTATGCGAGGATTTTTGCGGTGGCAAATCTCATGTCTTCCTGGGGGACCGCCGCCGGGCCCGCAGTTTTGGGGTTAGCATTCGCTGCCAATGCTAACTTGTATAGCCTGTCCTATTGGATAGCAGCGACTGCAGGCGTGGTCGGATTGATCTTATTTCTTTCCGGTGGCAAGTTAAGAGCACTCTGACCCTCACATGGCTAGGTCGTTGAAATTGAAATCATGAAAAAAATACTCTTCGGTTTGATCGCCAGTCTTGCACTATTGGTAGGCGTAGCTTCTTTTGCAGGCTTTCCTCCTTCCTACTTAATGGCTGCGCCGGGAGTGGCCACAGGAATAGGCTCGAAGTTGCTTTGCAGTGCGCGTTATGTCTCCGGGTTTTCGCAGCAGCAGTCTTTCGATGACCTGGTTCAGTACTCAGGAATCCTGCAGGGGCTAACTGTAGAGTACGACGAAGCGCAGAAGAGTGTAACGACTTCTTTATTCGGCTTGAGCAAGAAGACGGCGAACTATATACCGAGCATCGGTTGTGCGATCGACTTCGCAGGTTTTGACCAGCGCGCTTCGTTGCAGACAGAACGAACGCCTGCAAGCGACGCGCCGTGGCCTGCAGGGGATACTGTAGGTGCTGCCGACTCAGGCATGGAAGGCCTACTCGAGCAGTTGCTCGCTACAGATAACGCGGCGGGCCTCAACACCCGAGCCTTTTTGGTCGCGCATCGGGGCAGCGTAATCGCCGAAGCCTATGGTCAGGGAGCAGATGCTGATACGCCACTGCTGGGCTGGTCTATGGCAAAGAGCCTGATGGCAATCATGCTGGCAAATCTAGAATACCGCGGGGTATTGGATCTGAATGCGCCGCCTGAAATTGAATCATGGCACGGTGACGAGCGCTCGCAAATTCGTATCAGCGATATGCTAACAATGACCGATGGACTCGCCTTCTCCGAGGAATACAATCCTGGCGACGATGTAACTGCCATGTTATTCACCGAGCCTTCATCTTCTGAATTCGCAATGCGAAAGGCTGCTCTGCATGCGCCGGGAAGTCGGTTCAACTACAGCTCGGGTACGGCAAACTTGCTGGCGCGAATCTATTTCGACAAGGTGGGTGGTAACCAAGGAAATTACGATACTTACAGGGAGAGTATTCATCAATCACTCGCTTTCCAGAATGCCATCTTCGAAGTTGATGCCAGCGGTGTTTTCATAGGCAGCTCCTATCTGTACGCATCGGCGCGAGACTGGGCTCGCATAGGTCAATTGATGCTGAACGGCGGGACCATTAACGGGGCGAGGATTATGACTGACGATTGGGTGGGCAGAGCAACAACAGCAAATACCTCTGAGAATCAGAGAGCCTATGGCTATCAGTGGTGGCTAAATCAAGGTAATGAGGAGCTGCGTTGGTCCGACATCCCAGCTGATGCGTATTCAGCGCAAGGTAATCGGCAGCAATACCTCATGGTAATTCCATCGCTTGATTTAGTCATTGTGCGGTTAGGCTGGACAGCCGGGGGCTATCCAGTGAATGAAATATTCTCTGAGATCATTAGTAGCTTGTAAACGGGCATTGATGATTTGAGCGCGCAACCGGTCGTGGTTTTGAACTAAGCTCGTAGTTAGTTCGCTACCGCGTCAGCTTCTTGGCTTTGTGCGGCGATCATGAAGATTGCTGATGACCGACTCCCTAGCTTTGCCGACCAAACAGCCTTCGGCAATCGCTAGGACTATTCTCGCGAAGAGGTGGCAATTTAGCGTTCGCGAACAGTATAGCTTGCGCATTAATCTGCAAGTTGAGTTTTCCAAGGCAGTCACGACATGGCACGTGAGTGTCCTCACAGCAACAAGTCTGACCTTTTCAGCCACTTTTTCATGGTGTTTTTTGCCCAATTTAAGAGCGGTTCCCGATGTCGATATTAGCTGTATAGCGGCGTTCAGTGCAGTGGAAACAGCCCCCGTGGGCCGGCTGAAAACTGGCTAAATATCTCGTCTTGAGCGGCAATTCAGCGGGCTTTCTGGGGAGCGGGGTCGTAGACATTTCCAAGCTTAAAGGTCGAGATCAACCAACAAACCGCACTTTGGCTCAATTATCCCTGTAGAAAAGCTATTCAGCGCGTGAGAAGCCTTTGCGGATTTGCGCCGGTGAGGACTTAGCTGGCCATCATGTCTACCCACCTTTGGGGTGCACGGGTAACTTTGCCGTTATGGTCTGTCCAAATATGTTGAGTAAAACCGGTTACCAGAATCGATTCATCTGCTTGCTTACACACTGCATAGGCAAAGCGAATTCGTCTGCTTTTGTTTTCCTCAACCCAAGCGCGAACTTTCACAATGTCGCCATAGCGCAAACTTCCTAGGTAACGCAGGCCTACCTCGCTCACCGGCAGGCGAAAACCATCGTTTTCGATATTCGCATAGTCGCTGCCGAGTTTACGCATATAGTGACTGCGCGCCTCTTCAAAGTAGACTAAATAACCGGCATGGTGGACTACGCTCATGGCGTCAGTTTCGGCATAGCGGACGTAAAAACTCGATTCGATTACTACCGGCTCTTTTCCATTTGGCATAGTTAATTCTTAACCCTTGATTTATGTTACCAGTACTTATGTCGTCAGTATAACCATAGCGTTCTGCATTCTCATTACAATTACCCTGACAGTAGAATTAATCAACTTCAGACTTGTGTCGCTGTGTTTTGAGTGCATTATCTGTTAATTTTCAGCGCTACGCCTTAGTCCGCTGGCAATTTATTAGCCAGTTCATTAGCACGCAGATCGAGATGGTTTCTTAGATATGTTGGAATTTCCAGAACCCCCCAAAAGTTATGGCTCAGTTTTTCTCGAGGAAACAGACAAGCCATTGCCGGAGAAAATTGATCAGCGAACTCGCTATGCATTCTTTAGCACCCTAGCGACAGGTGGTAAGTCTTTGATTAAGTCGTGTAAAGATCTGCATCTCTCACGATTCATTTGTTACAAGACGCTGAAGCCGGAATTCGCAAATGATGAGATCGAGCAGCAGCGATTGATTAGAGAGGCGCGCGTAACGGCAATGTTGCAGCACCCCAATACTGTGCCAACCTACGAGCTTGGTCGCGATACGAAAGGCAATCCCTATTTTACTATGAAGTTGGTGCATGGCTACACGCTAAGAGAAATTTTAGATTATCGTGAGCGCTATGATCTCACTCAACTGATGAAGTTACTGACCCAAGTTGCTTATGCGCTGAAGTATGCCCATAGCCACGGCGTGGCGCATCGGGATATTAAGCCGGAAAATATATTGGCAGGTCCCTATGGCGAGGTGTTGGTACTCGATTGGGGTCTCGCCAAGGTATGGCATCCCGACGGCACTGCAGTTGAGGACGTGGATGTTGAGTCGCCAGATATTGATGACATCACCTTAACCGGGCAGGGCAAGGTGCAGGGGACGGTGCACTATATGTCACCTGAACAGATTAATAAGGACCCGAGCATTGATTCGCGCACAGATATCTATAGCTTTGGCGCAGTACTGTATGAAGTTCTGTCGGGCAAGTGTCCTGCCAATGGAGAGCGGATTCATCATATCGTTGAGAGTGTTCTTAGCGATATACCTCCACCTCCCTCGGAGGTCACCAAACAACATGTGCCGCCACTACTCGAACAAGTTGCGATGCGTTGCCTGCAGAAAGATGCGACAGATAGGTTTCAGTCTGTGGATGAGCTGCTGATGGTATTGCAGCAAGACTGGCAGTCGACTCTAAGTTAGTCGTGAGGCGCTATATGGGTTAATCACTAATATTGCACTTTGCTCAATTACGCTACACTATTTATTACTCACTATTGTGGATCTGGTTTCTAGTTACTATTTCATGATCGTTTATCTAATTGACTAGGTAATCGATCCGCTACCCTCGGAGAACTGTTGTGTTGCTAAAACAAAGAACAAAAATAATCGTTGCCAGTGCTGTGTTGCTTCTATCGACATTCAGCGCAAATTTAGTTGCGCAACAGGCCGATCTCATCTTCGCTGGTGAGAACATAATCACAATGGACGCCTCCGATGCAGTAGCAGTTGCCGTGCGCGGCGATCGAATAGTTGCTAGCGGTTCGCGGGCAGAGGTTTTTGAGTTAAGAGGAGACGATACTCGTGTAATAGAGTTGGGTGATCGAGCCCTGCTTCCCGGTTTCATTGATGCGCACGGTCATTTTTCCGGCGTATCGCGTTACGCTGCTCTTCTAGATCTTTCCTCACCGCCGGTGGGTGGCGTCACTAGTATTGAGGATATCGTGCGTGCATTACGTCTGCGTATCGAGGCGGAGCAAATTCCCGCTGGTGATCTTGTGTTTGGATTTGGTTATGACGACTCCTTGTTGGCGGAAGGGCGGCATCCGAATCGCGATGATCTAGACCGAGCTTCAACAAATCACCCGATTGTAGTTAGACATGTGTCAGGACACTTGCTAGCGGCCAACACCATGGCTCTGGAACAGGCAGGACTATCCAGTTCAACGCAAAATCCGGAGGGTGGAATAATTCGACGCCGAGCAGGAAGTAACGAACCAGACGGCGTAATGGAGGAGACAGCGATGGGAGCGTTTCCCGGCTCTACCGGCAATATGGGGCCGGAGGAATTGAGTCAGCTGAGGCGCGATGCCATAGCTATTTATGCGGGTTATGGGGTTACTACAATACAGGACGCGAACATGAGCACTGCCTATGCAGATTTGATGCGGGCAGAGGCCGAAGCAGAGCCATACGCCGTGGATATCGTAGCATTTATTATGGCTAATCCGCTAAGCGATGAGGAGTTGCAGGCGGTAAGCCATGATGAGAATTACACCGGCGGTTTTCGTGTTGGCGGAGTTAAATTTACTCTTGATGGCTCCCCCCAAGGTAGAACCGCGTGGATGTCACAGCCCTACACGCAAGGCCCTCCCGGGCAGAGTGCGGACTATGTGGCCTATCCTAGCTACAGTCCCGAAGCCTATAAGGCGCGAATGCCAGGTTTGTTAGCTAGAGGCGTGCCTGTTTTGGCGCATGCCAATGGAGACGCGGCTATTCAGTTGATGATAGATGGCATTGCCGAGGCCGTTTCCGGAAATGAGCTGCCTGATCATAGATCGGTTGCTATTCATGCACAATTGGCGAGACCCGATCAGCTGACTCAGTTTAAAGAGCTAGGCATTATTCCTTCTTATTATGCGGCTCATCCCTATTTTTGGGGCGACTGGCATCGACTTAGTTTCGGTGAGGAGCGGGCAAGCTTCATAAGTCCCGTGAAGGCAACAGTCGAGCTCGGTATTCCCTATACTGTCCATAATGACTCGCCGGTTGTGCCGCCGAATATCATGCGTCTTGTTTCCATCACGGTGAATCGTCTTACTCGAAGCGGCTACGTATTAGGGCCTGACCAACGTGCCTCAGTTATGGAGGCGCTGAACGCAGTAACACAGGGGGCCGCCTATCAGTATTTTGAGGAAGATGAGAAGGGCTCTATAACAGTAGGTAAACGCGCAGATTTCGTTATTCTCGAGCAGAATCCCTTAACGGTAGATCCTCTGGACTTGGAAGACATAGCGATTGTTGAAACCTTCGCCCGCGGCTTATCTGTCTACAGAAATTAAGT
>CALKDE010000277.1 GCA_938082955.1 uncultured Pseudomonadales bacterium | reverse complement strand
CGCTTTCAATGGCTTAGCTATGGCGCAGTCGACTGACGACTACGAAGTAGCTCGCACTGAATACGGACAACCAGACCTGCAAGGCGTATGGAATTTTGCCACCAGCATTCCCATGGAGCGGCCCTCGCGCTTCGGTAATCAGGAATTTCTCACGGTAAAACAAATAGAAGAAGAGAAAGAGCGGCAAATCACTGCTGCCGCAGCTGCAGATGCAGCGGCTGCGGAACTAATAGTAGACCCGGATGTGCCGGATGTCGGGACAGACCCTGGTGGTTATAACGACTTCTGGTTTGAGAGTGCCGGCATTGGCGACACAGTCAGAACATCGCTTATTGTCTACCCTGAGAACGGTCGCTTACCAGCAACGGTTGAAGGCGTTCCACGGCAATTTGACACCCTGGGAGAGGACACTCCGAGTACCCGACCGGTGCGAACTCTGGTAGGCGGCATTGCTAAAGATGGTCCTGAAGATCGGGGTCTATCAGAACGCTGCATAGTAGGCTTTAACTCAGGGCCTCCGTTCACGCCTAGCCTTTACAATAACAACGTGCAAATCATCCAAAGCAAGAACACTGCCGTTATCCTGACTGAAATGATTCACGATGCCCGCATCATTCCATTGGGGGAGAAGCCAGAATTGTCAGATGATATTCGATTGTGGTCAGGGGATTCCAGAGGGTGGTACGAAGGTGACACATTGGTTGTGGAAACCAAAAATTTCAATGGCCTGCGCCAATCGCTTAACTACAGCTTCGTGGGAACGAATGCAAAAACAGTGCTAACTGAAAAATTCACGCGCAACAGCTTCGATTCAGTCGACTATGAATTTACCATCGATGACCCTGGTACTTTCACGGATAAAGTCACCGCGATTATTCCCCTGACCAAGGTAGCAGGGCAGCTTTATGAGTATGCCTGCCACGAGGGTAATTATGGTATGAAAAATTTGTTGCGCGGCAAGCGTTTTGAAGATTCACAATCTTCAGATGAATAAAGTGCGACTCCCGACTGTTCACTCGCATCGCGGTCATCGACGAACTACCCAAGGACAATAGTGTTCCTTATTCACTAATATTTCATAATGATCAGTACCAGCTGGGGAATAGAATGAAGCAACTAACACTGAAGCTTCTCGCCGGATCCATCGTGCTGACATTGTCTTGCGCGACAAGCTTTGCCCATCAGGATGAAGAGACCGAGCCAGTAGAAAATTCTGGTGGAATTCTGCAACGCTATGGCAGTAATGCAGCGAGCTCATTAGAGTCCGCTACGGCTGACGCTAATTCTATTCCCTTGCTGCGTGACTATTCTTCTGTCACCGATGAAGTCCTACAGAATCCGCCTGACTCCGATTGGGTAACCTGGCGCCGCACTTACGATAATCTCGGTTTTTCTAATCTTGACCAAATCAACCAACAAACAGTTGCTGACCTAGAGCTTGCCTGGCATCAGGAAATAACGGCAGGTAACAACATGCCGACACCTCTGGTCCATGACGGCATCATGTTTCTCTATAGTGCGGGCGATGTTGTATTGGCATTGGACGCTACCAATGGCGAGCTGCTTTGGCGCTACATCCATGACGGAGATGCATCGACCAGCCATAAGTTTGGCATTGCACTTTATGAAGACAAAGTTCTAGTACCGACATCAGATTTGCATATGGTGGCACTTAACGCTAGAACCGGTGAAGTCATTTGGGATCACGCGGTAGAGACAGGAGAGGCCACCGGTTATGCCCTCAGAAGCGCGCCGACTATCGCAGGTGGGCAGGTCATTCAAGGAATGACAGCTTCTTTTGTTCCCGGTGGAGGCTTTATCTTTGCTATAGATTTGGAGACAGGAACTGAGACTTGGCGTTTTAATACCTTGGCCAGACCAGGCGAGCCTGGTGGCAACACCTGGAATAATATTCCTCTTGAGGAGCGGCAGGGTGGGTCAGTCTGGAATACCGGCGCCTACGATGCCGAGCTTGATCTTGTTTTCTATGGTGTGTCGCCTACTTACAATACCGGCCCTTTGCTTTATTCATTAGGCGTAGGTGATGTAAACAACGATGCACTCTATACGAACACAACTTTGGCGCTACGCCCTGCTACGGGTGAACTCGTTTGGCATTACCAGCATGTAGCCAACGATCAGTTCGATCTGGACTGGATTTTTGAGCGCTCCATAGTCGAGTTGAAAGTCGATGGCGAAATGAGAAAGGTAATAGTCACTGCAGGCAAGCCTGCACTGTTCGATGCCTTAGATGCGGCAACGGGTGAGTATCTGTTTTCAGTCGATCCCGGCATTCAAAACCTCTTTAGCGCGATAAACCCTGTCACTGGAGAAAAAATCCCCAACCCCAATGTCTTTCCCGATCCGGAAGAAGTTCGAACGGTCTGTCCTTACTATCAAGGTGGAAGAAATTGGCACGCTTCCTCTATTAACAATGATACTGGCTTCCTGTTCGTGCCAATATTCGAAGTTTGCATGGACACGCTACTTGACGATACGGGTACTTTACTCTCAACAGGGCTACGTGCCGATACCCGGCCGATGCCCGACACCGATGGCAACTACGGCCGCTTACAGGCTATCAATCTCCAGACCAGAGAATTGGAATGGCAGTACCGGCAGGAAGTCGTGCCGGCATCTGCGAGTCTGGCCACCGCTGGTGGCTTAGTGTTTCTTGGCTATCTCGATAATACCTTCAAGGCATTTGATCAACGCTCTGGCGAGATTCTATGGGAGACTACGCTTGGTTCTATTCCGGCTGCATTTCCCATCACGTACAGCATAGATGGAAAACAATATATAGCGATTGTTGCGGGGCAGCTGAATATTCACACGGGTGTTTGGTTAGGATTACAGAACCGGTTTACTGGATTTGAGCCAGCAAGTCAGGACCCAGCGGCGCTGTGGGTGTTTGCTCTGGAGTAGGGGATAGGAGTGAGTACTAAGTAGGGACACTAAAAATTTAACAACTTAAGTCTAACCCATAGCATTCGATTACTGTAATCAAGAAGCCATCTCGATCTGTTAAGTTGTTATCTTGTTAGTGTCCCCTTGCCCACCCCCGAGTGAGTGAGTTGGTTCGCAATCTAACTACGAACAAAACCACCTAATTGGGGAGAAAAATTAAGTTGACTTTGAATACACAAGAAGATGCTGAAATAGAAGTCCCATACTCTGG
>CALKDE010000276.1 GCA_938082955.1 uncultured Pseudomonadales bacterium | reverse complement strand
TTCTAAATCTCTGACTCGCAGTCCTGTTTGAGTTTGATAGCGAGTGCCATAGATAAGAAGCTTGCCATCGGGACTAATTTTGGGCCTCACCGCTCCGCCTTCGCCGCGGGTGACTTGTAAACGAGAACCGTCATTCAAATTCAATCTGACTATTTGTGTGACAGGAAAGCCTTCTGTGGGAGCGTCCGGCGACCCCAGTTTTTCGGCAAAATACACAGTGTTTCCGTCAGGGGAAAATGCGGCGCCCACACCAGGTGGGTTTGAATTGTCGTCATCGGCTTGCGAAACAGTCGTACCACTGCCTCCGTCCACGTGGTATTGCTTTAACTCAATTTCTTTGCCTCGCTGGGTGACCGTGACGTAGTTGCTATCAGTCGTCCAGGCTGGACTTAGCATGCGAGTGTAAGTCTCATCGCTTAATTGAATAGGATTGCTGCCATCGATATCTGCAATCCACAGATTATTCTTACCATTGCGATCGCTGATAAAGGCTATTTTTTCTCCCGATGGTGATATCACAGGCTGACTGTCAAATGCCATTCCCGAAGTAATGCGTTCAGCACGGCCTCCTGAAATCGGCAACGAATAAATGTCTCCCAGTAAATCAAAAATGAAATACTCATTTGAAGGATGCAAGGAAACAGAAACCCAAGAACCTTCATCAACAGTAAACTCAAGCAAATTTGAGGTCTCAGCCAATGGTAGGTCTTCAGCTGCAGTTGAATAAGTAGTTATAGCTAGAGAAAGAGTAATAAGAAGGGGAATCGCTACGCGAAAGATGGGTGTGTTGGTCATGACTTATTAGCTGCCTGTCAAAGTTGTAGGGTCAAAGTTGTAGGGTCAAAGTTATAGGGCCAAAGTTATAGGGTCAAATTTGCTTGCCGTTTTTGAATTCACTTTCTGCCGCTAAGCTGATTCTCTATTTTTTGGAGCAATCACACCACTGATTTTTTAGTGGAATTTTCACACTGTTATGGACGACTTCGAACTATGCTCATGAATATCATGGCTTAGATAAGTGCATTTCCAATGCAGGTGGAATGTCGAATGGGTAGTGATTGTGGCGAATTGGCAGTTTAGCCTGTATAAGGTCAGAATAACTTGAACCTAATACATTTTTTAAGCTAGCCTGACTGAAACTCATGGATACCCAACAAGCCAATAACAAGCCAGTTCTGACGCCAACCGCGATTCTCAGATTTGTTCTCCCTGCAATACTCAGCTTGATTCTGTTTCTCGTGCCTTTTTCTATCGATGGAAACAACACAATACTGGTTGCTGTGTTGGCGCAATTTCTCAATGAGCAGCTGGCCCCATTCCTTCCTGTGCTGATAGTACTGATAGCTACCAGTTCGGCAACGCTCGCAATTATCTGCACTTTGCGGCGCACCACTACAGGACTTTTAGGCGAGCTATTCAGCGTCAGCTGGCCGTGGCTATGCTTGCGCATTGTTGGGGCGTTAATTGCCATACTGGTATTCTTTGAAGTCGGCCCGGAAGCGGTCTGGGGCGCGAGTACGGGCCAGACCATGGTTGGGCAATTAGTGCCAACTGTGATGACACTTTTTCTAGCGGTGATTTTCCTCCTGCCGCTGATGACTGAGTACGGTATCATGGAATTTGCTGGCGTACTTTTGTCGCGCTTCTTTCGCTTGCTGTTCCGTTTGCCGGGACGGGGTGCCATCGATGCTATGGCTTCATGGCTTGGGGCAGCACCATTGGGTGCGCTGGTCACTACACAGCAGTATGAGCGTGGTCACTACAATCAACGCGAGGCGCTTAGCATCATCTCGTGTTTCTCACTGGCCTCGGTTGCCTTTTGCCTGCTAATCGCCAGCATTCTCGATATAACCCATATCTTCCTGCAGTTCTATGGGGCCGTAGTCGTTGTCTCTATCGTTCTCGCCATTATAGTTTGCAGAATTCCACCTCTAAGTAGGATACCTGCCACCTACAATTGCGATGCGCAAACTAGCGAGCTTGTGCCTGCGGGGCACTCGGTATGGAATTGGGCTTTGCAGCAGGCGGTGCGCAAGGCAATAGAGGCGGATCCCTGGCCAGCTCAACTGCGTCGCAGTGGAATAAAGTTGCTAGATCTATGGTTTGGCCTTATCCCAACAGTAATCGCCATTGGCACTGTCTCTCTACTAGTGGCCGAATACACCCCACTGTTTAACGCGATAGCTTATCCGTTCAGCCTTTATCTTGAATTGCTTCGCGTGCCGGAAGCCTTCGCCGCCGCTCCGTCCATGGTTGTGGGATTTGCCGACATGATTCTCCCGGCAGTATTAGGTAGCAACATTGAATCTGAATTTACGCGCTTTATTATTGCTGGCATTTCGGTCACGCAGGTCATTTACATGTCAGAGATTGGCGCGCTCATTCTGAGATCGAAAATAAACACGACCATCTGGCATCTCGCCGGTATATTTCTGGTGCGCACTGTCCTTGCCATTCCCTTGTTTGTCCTGATGGGACACCTTTTGCTGGATTGAAGTATGAAGAAGATCAATCTTTCGAACCGTCATATAGAAGCATTAGAACCTTATATGTCGGCACGCCGCATTGGTGGCAAGGGTGAGGTCTGGCTGAATGCAAATGAGCTGCCTTTTCCCCGCCAGCCCATGTCATTAGATGTATCGGATTATCATCGCTACCCAGATGAGGGGCCTGATCTGGTGCAGGCAGCTTACGCTGTGTATGCCGGCTTGCAGCCGGATCAGGTGCTAGCACTGCGAGGTGCAGACGAGGCCATAGACCTTTTGTTGCGCGCCTACTGCCAGTCTGGAACTGACGGCATAATCATCAGCAGCCCGACCTATGGTATGTATCAGGTATGTGCCAACATCCAAAACGCCGCTGTGATTGATGTACCGTTGACGGAAGATTATCAACTCGATGTGCCCGCCATTCTCGCTCAGGAGGGTATAAAGTTGGTGTTCATCTGCAACCCTAACAACCCCACTGGAAACAGTTTTAATCGCGAAGACATTCTTACTATTCTGCGATTTTTCGAGGGACGGGCGCTGGTAGTCATTGACGAAGCCTATATTGAATTTTGTCCCTTAGAGAGTCTGGTGTCCGAAATGGCGAATTTCGAAAACCTGGTCGTTGTGCGAACAATGTCAAAGGCATTCGGTCTGGCTGGCGTTCATGTCGGTTACTTGCTGGCCAACGAGACAGTTATGGCAATCATGCGCAAAGTGTCAGCACCCTATCCTTTGGCTGATCCTTGTGCACAAATTGCACTGCAATCCTTAAATGAAAACGTCACACAGTTGATGAATGAGCAAGTGAATCAGATTAGCCAGATTCGAGATTCTTTCTGCGAAGCACTGGCTGACATTCCAGACGTCACCAACGTGGTGCCCAGCGTAACCAATTTTGTGTTGGTATTTTTCACAGATAATGAAGCGGCCTGGGAAGCGCTCACTGAAGCCGGCGTGGTGGCCCGCCGGATTCCTCATTCGCGCCTAGCAGAGGCTATCCGATTCACAATCGGAACTACCGAAGAGATGGCAATGGTGATTCAGATACTCAAACGATTGTCTTAAAACTGTGGGGATAGGAAACCGAATGAAGTTGCTGATTATTCAGCGTTCTGTGAAGGTCAGTGGCTAATGAATACTTGTGTCATCTTTATATCCAGTGCTGTGGAAATGGCAGTATTCTCGCCAGTATCCAGGCTGGGGTGTGCGTCGGCCAATCGGCGAAGCGCCTTATAAAGAGAGATGCCGGATATTTGGCCGTTACTCAGATGATGAGTTGAGTCATTTCGAATGAGTTGATAGTACCAAGTATCTACATCTGCATACCCGGCAAGTAAACCGGTTGCACCTTGTGCCGTAAGATCGAGTACGAAGCGCGCATCGCGAATAAGCTGTGTTGATGGCACGTTCAGATTCTGCCAGGGAATGATGAGATCAGGGATAGGCTCGGTAATCAATTTTGAATCAACAATCTTCGCATTAA
The DNA here is from genome assembly GCA_938082955.1 of uncultured Pseudomonadales bacterium. Classification (GTDB taxonomy): domain Bacteria; phylum Pseudomonadota; class Gammaproteobacteria; order Pseudomonadales; family Pseudohongiellaceae; genus UBA9145. The sequence goes on along the minus strand of CALKDE010000276.1, from coordinate 1,972 downwards.
TCTGCCGAATCAGCTTCTGGCCCCAACGGGTATCAACTCGTTGTGTGCCCCCTGGTACAATCTTTGAGCCAGTCGCATCTGTCAGCAGACGATCCAGGCCGCGATAAACCGAGACAGTGACACTATCGTCGTTTTCAAGATCATCCACTTCGGTGAGCTCGATCATCAGTCGGTTGTATCGTTCATCGGCAATGGCCTTGTTTTGGAAAATATATTCCACACCGTCAGGTCCCCTGAATCCGATAATACAACCCACTGCACGGTACAGTTCATTATCGATGCCAGGTGTTCCGTCCGGGTGGACAAAGTCGTTCAGTCCAACCTCACCGTCCAGGTTCACGCCCCAGGAAATTCCTCCTTCTACTTGGAAAAACTCAAATCCATCAGATTCGGTGGTTGGGTGCCAGGTTTCTATTTCCTGCCGCAGCTGCGTTTCTTCAACAGTTAGGGCCTGATGATAAGGAAACAGTTGTTCGAATTGTTCGCGAGGACCATCATTGAAACCTTGAGGGCATTCTTGAATCGCTCCGGGGGTTTGATAAACAGACCAAAATAAATCGGTCATCACATAACCAATCGCGCGATTGCGTAGCATGCTTTGGTCTGCATGCACGCCGCCACTGATCATTGCCGATGCTACCAACAAGTTACTGGCCAATCGCTGGAAAGTGTTCATCACAATATCCCGTTCATGTAGTCGTCTCTCAGCCAGAAGGCCTTCAAGCCATTGCGCTGGCCCCGCCATTCGCCTGTGCCACCACCGTTAACATCACCCGGCTGATTGTCACCTCCAAATGTAGTCACAGGTCGATCGCGATAAGACCAAACCCGGATTGCTCCGTCTTGATCTGGCGCCGCAAAGCGCCCAGTTAGAGGATCGATCAACACAATGCGCCAGGTACGATTTGTGCTGATTTCGTCATCTTTGGCGATTAGGTAAGGCCAGTGTTGGAGGCATTTCAGTGCATCACCTGCTCCGCACATAGCCAGTCGGTATACCTGGGTATCGTCAGGATGATCACAAGCAAGCTGGTCGGCAGTGTCCTCTCCGCAGTTGTAGCGGTAGATTGTTTTGCCGCTGGAATCAGCCAACACATTACCCGCTAAACTGGTCTGCTGGGTAAAGCTTTCTGGATAAGATGGCGCATCTTGGGTGAACACGTTGTGCCAGCCTGGACTATCGCTGCCTTCTAGCGACCAGGAAGATTGATCTCGTAAATGCGTGTAGAGCGGCTTTCCACGAAATACCCATTGAAGCACACCTGGCGAACGCTCAAATAGACTCCACTCACCCTGATCTCGTGCCAATGCTGGTGCGACAACTGGACGCCAGTTCGCCAGACATTTGCTTTCACAAGCACTGGAGGTAGCCGTGTCGCCCTCAAAGCTATACACCGATTCATTTTTGTCGCTGGTCAACATTCTACCAATCGATGTGGACTTAATTGCAAAGCCAGGAGGCAGCAGCGATGGAGGCCCGACTGGAACTCGCATGGCAGGGGAGTCCCCGCCATATCGGCGTCGGCTTCCTCCCTGAACATCGCCAGGCTGTTGATCCCGAATTGAGAGGTACAGGGGCTGTTCGTCATAGGCCCACTGCAAGGTAGCATCCCTGCGCTGGATCACAGTCCATTTACCTATTTCTTCAGCGTCTGCCTCGGCCAGTACTGGTGGCCACAGGTCTGTGCAACTAAGCCGTGAATCAATCTCCGGAAGCTTGATCCCCGCCGGATACGGGCTCATCAGGCCTGCTGTCACCGTGAGAACTTCGTCGTAACAAGCCGGTGAGCCTTTGGCTTCTCCGCTGTAGCCATTGCGTAGCTTATGCTGCGGCCAGCTGTAGAGCGTCTTGCCATTAGCATCGGCGAAGACAGGTCCTTCAGGTGTTGCCTCAACGCGAAACTCCAAAGGCATAGGGACATCTCGATAGGCCTCAGTGAATAGTTCAGATTCCTCAGCTGTTAGTGACGAA
>CALKDE010000275.1 GCA_938082955.1 uncultured Pseudomonadales bacterium | reverse complement strand
AGGTTCGGCAGCTTTTAAAATCGCTGCCTAGCGCAGGCATTGCACATCTTCTTGAATCTTCTCCCCCGAAGACGCGTAACGTCCTCTGGCAGTTAATCGACAAAGCCGCCGAGGGTGAGGTCCTACAAGATCTTAACGAGGACCTCCAATCCGAATTTCTCAGTGAGCTAGATGCCCAGCAAGTTGTCAAACTCACCGCGGGTCTAGAAACCGACGACCTGGCTGACATTTTGCAGCAACTGCCCAACCAGGTAACCGTAGAAGTATTACGAGCGATGGATGAACAAGACCGGCAGCGTGTCGAATCGATTTTATCCTTCAATGAAGACACCGCTGGCGGTTTAATGAACACGGATACGATCACCGTGCGCCGCAGCCACACTCTGGAACTCGTGCTGCGTTATCTCCGGCGCCACGAAAGCCTCCCTGAGATGACAGACAATATCCTTGTAGTAGACCGGGAGGACAAGTTCTTAGGCATACTGCCACTTCGAAAACTTTTAGTTTCGGATCCGAATACAACTGTTAGAGACATAATGCGCGAAGATATCGATGCCATACCAGTCGATATGGACGCAACTCAGGTAGCGCAATTGTTCGAGCTACACGATTGGGTATCCGCTCCCGTTGTCGATTCGTCTGGAAAACTTGTCGGTCGTATCACAATCGATGATGTTGTGGATGTCATCAAGGACAACGCCGAACATGCGTTGATGAGCATGGCTGGTCTCGATGAAGAAGACGATAGCTTTGCTCCCATTCTGAAAACCGCGAGACGCCGCGCCCTTTGGCTAGGCGTGAATCTCATGACGGCTGTTTTAGCCTCCGGTGTAATCTTTCTCTTCCAAGACACCCTCGATCAGGTTGTCTACCTCGCCGTGCTCATGCCCATCGTTGCCAATATGGGTGGTGTAGCTGGCACACAGACTCTCACGCTAGTTATCCGAAGCCTTGCCCTTGGACACATCAGCGAGTCTAATAGCCGCTGGTTATTAGTGAGAGAACTTGGCGTGGCCGGCTTGAACGGGGCCGCATGGGCGATCGTTATCGCAGCAATTACCTTCGCCTGGTACGCAGACATACTCCTGAGCTTAGTTATAGCTGCAGCCATGATGATCAATCTCGTGGTAGCCGCTCTGGCCGGAGCCTATCTTCCACTATTTCTAAATCGCATTAAGGTCGACCCAGCCCTTGCTGGATCCGTCGCACTAACCACAATAACCGACTCGGTTGGTTTTTTTGTGTTCCTCGGTTTGGCGCAGCTCTTTTACTTATAAAAGCCTTATTTACTTATAAAATTATGAAATTTGAACCTAATACAGAGTCCGATCTACCGAGCAAGACACAGCTCAAGCAAGACGCTACCGATTTGCAGCAACTCGGTCAGAAGCTGACCACCTACAGCTCTGCCGTCTTGAGAAAGCTCCCGTTAAATGAAGTATTGATATCTGCCATCGAAGAATACAATCGCCTACCCAATAGCCATGGAGCACGACGTCGTCAGCTACAATTCATCGGCAAGCTGATGCGTGATCTCGACTATGAAGCGATAATCAAAGCCATAGACAACCTGGAAAATGGCCACCTAAGAAAGAAAAAAAAACCTTCTGCGGTTAAGCTGTTGTGCGAGGCCATATTAGAATCTGGCGATGCAGAAATAAATGCGGCGCTGGAACAATACCCTCAACTCGAACGACAAACCATGCGCCAGCTCTATCGCGAACACAATCGCTGCGCGGACACGAGTCGCACAAAGTTCAAGATCAAGCTACAAAATTACCTGCAGCAGAAAATCGGCAGCTAATTTTAGCGCTGCTATTCGAGCCAAAAAAGCGTGCCTGTTCTGCCCGAGGACAGGGGGATTTGATTGTATTTATCAACGTTTACGGTCTCTGCATTAGGTGATAAGCTCTTCACCAATTAAGAGACTACGCGAGCTCAGCTAGAGCGCGAGCAGTACTATAATAACAACAAGAGAATGCCCATGTCTGACTCAAGCGCACATTCTTACTGGAAAGCCAATATCCGCTTAGTGCTCTCCCTTCTCTCTGTCTGGTTCTTCATTTCTTTCGGCTGCGGGATTCTATTTGTCGACGCGCTAGATACGATTCGATTCGGCGGCTTTAAACTAGGCTTCTGGATTGCACAGCAAGGCTCGATCTTTGTCTTCGTGGCACTCATTCTTATCTATATCCGTGCCATGGATAAGCTAGACGACAAGTACAATCTTGATTCTTCCAGCGAGAGCGCGAAACCGGCTCAGGAGGAGTCACAATGAGCGTACAAGCATGGACTTACCTTTTCGTCTTTCTTTCCTTCTCTCTCTACATTGGCATCGCTATCTGGTCTCGAGCCGGTTCCACTAAGGAATTCTATGTTGCCGGAGGCGGAGTTACACCGCTCGCAAATGGCATGGCAACGGCCGCTGATTGGATGTCGGCCGCGTCCTTTATCTCCATGGCTGGACTCATCTCCTTCCTAGGCAGAGACGGCACATTCTACCTAATGGGCTGGACCGGCGGCTATGTGTTGCTCGCCCTCCTCTTAGCACCTTATTTGAGAAAATTTGGCAAATTTACTGTGCCGGATTTTATCGGAGATCGCTACTACTCTCAGACTGCCAGGCTAATCGCCGTATTCTGCGCCATCTCTGTCTCCTTTGTTTATGTTTGCGGCCAGATGCAGGGCGCCGGCATCGTGTTCTCTCG
>CALKDE010000274.1 GCA_938082955.1 uncultured Pseudomonadales bacterium | reverse complement strand
GGATACAGTCAATGCCTGCAAGCCATATATCCAAGAAAAACCTCTGTAAAAATAGGCCCCTTACGACAGTACGCGCACTTCGTGCTGCGGGAACGGGATGGAAATATTTTCCTCACTCAGCGCTTCTTTAATCGCTTGATTCGAAGCAAATCGGATCTTATGGAAGCTTTCTGTTTTCGCCCAAGCACGTACCGCGATATTGATTGAACTGTCGCCGAACTCATCGATGCCGATCTGAATAGCGCGCTCATTGCTAAGTCCATCTACAGCTGCCAGCTTGGATGAAATCGCTTTCATCGCCGCATCCGTGTCGCTGTCATAGGCAACTCCAACACAAAGCTCCAAGATCGTATCGTTTTGCGAGTTATGCAATATCTCGCCAACTATGTGCTTATTGGGGATGATAATGAGTTCCTCATCTTCGTTGCTAAGAAGCGTAAAGGCTAGATGTACTTCCTTAACCACACCGAACACGCTCTCAACTCTGATGGTGTCTCCTATCACGAACGGGCGAGTGAAGATGATGCTCAAGCCCGCTCCATAATTAGAAAGTAATCCCTGAACAGCCAACCCAGCACCCAAACCTAGTGCGCCGACTGCAGCTATGAAAGGCGTAACTTGAATACCCATTTTCGGCAACGCTATAAGCACCGCAAAAATGATGATGGCTATGCGGGCTGCACTGGCAAAGAATCGACTGAGGGTTATATCTAATGACTTCTTGGCACACAAAATTAGCACCAAATTACTAACTCGCCTGCCAATAAACACGCCTACGACTAAAACGACAATCGCTCCGAATATTTGGAAGCTATAAGTGACCATGTAGGTCACAAGCATATTGTAGAGTTCATTCACCTGCTGTAATTCTGCTTGTCCCATAATCTTTATTCTCTGGTTGCCGATTAACTCGCGTATCATGTGAATTACATATTCTGCCACGTCAACCCCCGTAGGCAAACAATAGGCGAGTCAATCTCTTCATGAATTCCAATATCGACGAAAACCCAACGCAGGACGAAGGCGTTACGATGCTGATAAATCGTCTTCGTAAGAATCAGCGCCTACTAGGAAAGTGGGCGCGACAGCAGGATATTGAGTGCTTTCGTGTCTACGATCGCGATCTGCCGGAATATGCATTCGCTATCGACTGCTATGGCGAGTACGTGCAGATGGCAGAGTATCAAGCCCCCTCCGAGATCGACGACGAAAAAGTGAGCGCAAGGCGAGAACAGGCCATTGCAGCCGTCCAAGAAGTGCTAGGCATAGCGCGGGAAAATATTGTACTGAAGTCCCGTGAACGTCAGCGCGGCGCGCAGCAGTATGAGGCCCAGAACCAAAGCAAATCATTCTTTGTCGTGAAGGAGGGCCCGGCTCAACTGTGGATAAACTTGAAAGACTATCTGGACACCGGCCTATTTCTGGATCATCGACCTATACGCCAATTCATTCGCGAGAATGCTAAAGGCAAAAGTTTCCTGAATTTATTCTGTTATACCGGGAGCGCTAGCGTGCAGGCCGCTCTAGGAGGTGCTACTTCCACATTGAGCATCGACCTCTCCAACACCTATCTGGATTGGGCACGACGAAATTTCCTTTTGAATAAGATAGGTGGGAAAAACCATCGCCTGAAGAAGGCCGATTGCATCGACTATCTCAACTCAAAATATGAGAAGTTTGATTTGATATTCCTAGACCCGCCTACTTTTTCAAACTCGAAGAGCAGTAGCAATGTTTTGGATATTCAAAAGGATCATGGCACCCTCATCCGCAATGCCATGAACAAGCTGGAAAGAGAGGGCCTGCTAATTTTCTCCACCAATAAGCTCAACTTTAAACTAGACAGCGAAAGCCTAAAGAAGTTCGAGATTCGTGACTACACCAAATCCAGCCTCGGCAAGGATTTCCAGCGGCAGAAGAAGATCCATCAGACCTGGCTTATCAGCCATAAATGGTCACCTACCATTTACTAGTTATCAACTTGCACCGAAACAGTTCGCGGCTTAACATCCAATTCATGAAAACTGCTATCAATATCACACGCCTACTCTCTTTCCCCCTGATATGCTTTCTCCTGAGCCTGCATTCTGCTTCCGCCCGGGCAGCGGATAGCAATGACTCTCCACTTATTGGCTCTTGGGGCGGGCCATTGGTAATCGGCGAGGATGATCTAGGCCTTATCTTTAATTTCTCCATGGCAGATGGCGAATACGCAGCCAACATAATCAGTGACGGGCTAGGCGTTTATGGCATGCCTGCGGACAGGGTGAGTCTCAATGGCCTCATGCTCACGGTAGTGATTCGCAGGTTAGATGTTGAGTTCACTGGCACCTTGAGGTTCGACGAGACAGGAGAGGAATTACTGCGCATAGATGCAAGCTGGTTTCAGGGCAGCGAGATGGTTCCGGTTGTGCTGCAACCGGTAGAGTGAGACTCGCTAGATATAGCGACTCAAGTTTCTGTTCGCTCGTCCTAGCCGTTCGGACAAGACTTTTACGATGTAAGTATTCAGTGCTGCTGTGGATGCAGGAAATCTCCGCGACATTTCCTCCAACTTCTCTTTATCTAATCTATATAAACAGGCGTCGCTTTCGATCCGCACACTGGCTGTTCGATTTGCGCCAGTATAGATAGCCATCTCACCCAAGATTGCCCCGGCTTTATACTTACGTAGTATTCGCTCCGCCTGCCTAGGTATCTTAAGAACAACTACCACTATGCCAGAGCCAACAAAATACAGACTCTCTCCTCTATCTCCTTCTTTGAATAAATATTCACCCGCCTTTCTGTTCTCAACCACAAAGAAGTCGGACAGCAAATTAACATCTG
>CALKDE010000273.1 GCA_938082955.1 uncultured Pseudomonadales bacterium | reverse complement strand
GACTTTTCGACGCGAACCAGCTGGACACCGTCACTGACACTTGTATTGCTTTTCACGGACTTCCTCAGGTTAAGACCTAAGATTAAGATCTAACGGTTAATAGCGGTCTTAAAGTACTAAGAGTTCACTAATTTCAAGAATTCGCTATTTTACACCAATCTGCGCTTCGAATAATGGTGTACAATCCTTTCCTTTTTGCGCTTGCCTAAATCATGAATACCCTCAAACACACACTAAATAAGCTCGTTGGCGAGGCCCTAAGCGTTGTCTCGGGCCTCACTGATTGCGACCCTAATGTCATAACCGCCTCTAAGCCTGAATTCGGTGACTATCAAAGCAATGGAATCATGTCGATTGCCAAGAAAGTGGGAACCAATCCCAGGCAACTTGCTAGCGATGTAGTTGAAAAAATAACTGCTGATGCGAACCCCCTTATCGCGAAGTTAGAAGTAGCCGGCCCAGGCTTTATCAATATCCACCTATCCGATACCGCTTTAATGCAGCGCGCATCTGAAATTCAGAACGATACGCGAAAACTTATACCGACCACAAACAAAGTCGATAAGATCGTGGTCGATTACTCTTCGCCCAACCTGGCTAAGGAAATGCACGTTGGGCATCTGCGCGGCACTATCATAGGCGATTGCCTAGCACGTGTACTTGAACGCCAAGGTCACGAAATAATACGGCAGAATCACGTTGGTGACTGGGGAACCCAGTTTGGAATGTTGATCTGCTATATGCGCGAAATCAGCGTCTTGCAAGGCGACCTGCCAACCCAGCTTGCCGACCTTGAATCTTTTTACCGGGCAGCGAAGGAACGATTTGATGCTGACCCAGAGTTTGCCGACACGGCGCGCGGCAGTGTTGTGAAACTTCAAGGTGGCGATGCAGATCACTTAGTAGTTTGGCAGCAATTCATCGACGAATCGTTGAAGCACTGCCAGGCACTATATGACAAGCTTAATGTAACGCTAAGCCGTAAAGACCTCAAGGCAGAGAGTTTCTATAACAAAGACCTCGAAGGTGTTGTAAAGAAATTGGAGGAGGCTTCCCTGCTTTCAATTTCTAATGGCGCGCGCTGTGTGTTCTTACCGGAGTTTACCGGGAAAGACGGCGAGCCGTTGCCGGTGATCATTCAGAAAACAGACGGCGGCTACCTTTATGCCACGACCGATCTTGCCGCTGTTCAATTTCGTTCTTTTGATCTAAAAGCAGAACGTTCACTGTATGTTGTCGATGCTCGGCAGTCGCTGCACTTTCAGCAGGTGTTCGCCGTTGGGCGTAAGGCAGGATTTGCCTCGGAAAATATCTCGCTGGAACATATCGCGTACGGCACAATGATGGGAAGCGATGGCAGACCGTTTAAGACTCGCTCAGGCGATACTATCAAACTAGTAGATTTACTAGATGAGGCGATCCGACGTGCTCACGAACTGGTTTCAAAGAAGAATCCAGGCCTAGACGAAACAACCTACCTTGAGATCGCTGAGAAGGTAGGTATTGCCGCTGTTAAGTACGCGGATCTATCAAAGAATAGAACTAGCGACTACGTTTTCGATTGGTCCAGCATGTTGTCATTCGAAGGCAATACTGCACCGTACCTTATGTATGCGTATGCGCGGATTCGCAGCATATTAAGAAAACAGAATTCCGGGTTACAGGGCGTGCAAATTACCTCTGTATCTGAGGTGGCTGAGAGGAATTTGTTACTGAAGATTATGCAGCTATCAGAGGTTGTAGACATGGTGGCAAGAGATTGCTATCCGAATTTATTGTGCAATTATCTCTATGAACTAGCAGGCATGTTCATGCGCTTTTATGAGTCATGTCCTATTCTAAAAGCGGAAGCACAGCTCAGAGACTCGCGTCTTGCGTTGTCCGCTCTTACGGCCGCCACACTCCACCAGGGTCTTGATTTGCTAGGCATTGAAACCCTCGAAAAAATGTAGCAGGTTCTTGCAGCAGAAATGCTGCTGCAAGAACGTCACTTTCGTCGCTACACCCTAGACTAACCTACCAACTCTAGTAGCAGCTTATTGAGCCGCGCGGAGAAATCTGCGGGATCTTCTAGTTGCACACCATCAGCAAGACCAGCTTGGCCAAACAAGATAGAGACTATATCGCCAAAACGATCTTCGTCCGCTTCCTTATCTAGCTTTACTACTAAGGGGTGGGTCGCATTTATCTCAAAAATAGGCTTTGTTTCAGGCACTGCCTGACCCGAGGCTTCCATTATCTTTCTCATCTGCATACCCATGTCGTGATCATCTACAGCAAGACATGCAGGGGAGCCCGTTAAGCGATGAGTTACCCTGACTTCTTTGACCTTATCGCCAAGATTTCCCTTGATTCGCTCAACCAAATTCACGAATTCTTTCTCGGTCTTTTCCTGTATTTCCTTATCTTCTTCGTCTTCCAACTTCCCGAGATCTAATTCACCGCGGCTTATATCTTGAAATTGACGGCTATCAAAGTCCTGCAAGTGGCTCATTAACCACTCGTCGATTCGATCATGCATCAGTATTACTTCAATACCCTTCTTCTTAAAAATCTCAAGATGAGGGCTATTGCGACCCGCTTTTGCAGAATCTGCGACAAGATAGTAAATCTTCTCTTGATCATCCTTCATACGTGAAACGTAATCATCGAGGCATTGATCTTGTGAATCTGATTCTGAATGAGTAGTTGTAAATTGTAAAAGCTCTGCAACCTTCTCTTTGTTCGCGAAATCTTCAGCAGGGCCTTCTTTTAAGGCCTGACCAAACTCATTCCAGAAGCCGTTGTATTTATCTTTATCTTTTTTGCGCATTTTTCCTAGCATGTCTAAAGCACGCTTGGTTAATGCGCTGCGCATAGAATCTACCACGGGATCTTTCTGTAAGATTTCACGCGAAACGTTAAGCGAAATATCATTCGAATCTACAATACCCTGCATGAAGCGTAGATAGAGCGGCAAGAATTGTTCCGCATCATCCATAATGAAAACGCGCTGAACATATAACTTTAGTCCCCGCGCAGAATCTCTATTCCACAAATCGTACGGTGCGCGCGCCGGCACATAGAGCAAGCTCGTGTATTCCAGCTTACCCTCTACTTTGTTATGACTCCATTCAAGTGGATCTTCGAAATCATGGCTAACCGATTTGTAAAATTCTTTGTACTCGTCTGCTTTCACATCCTTACGAGAGCGAGTCCAAAGCGCTTTCGCTTCATTGACAGCCTCATACTCTGCGGGTCTGTCTTCCTCTTTCCTCGCTTCACCATCTTCATCCGTATCCGCCCCCCCCATGTCTTCTTTGTGCATCAAGACAGGAATAGAAATATGATCAGCGTATTTCTTTACGATACTGCGTAAGCGGTAACTCTCAGCGTATTCCTTTTCCTCGGTCTTAAGGTGCAGCGTAATTTCCGTGCCGCAGCTCGACTTAACCGTAGCCTCAAGTGAATAGTCTGCCTCTCCTTTGGAAACCCATAAAGTCGCTGCTTCTTCAGAAGTACCTGCCTTACGGGTTCGCACCTCTACCTTATCGGCGACAATAAAAGCCGAATAGAAGCCAACACCGAATTGGCCGATTAGTTGGGAATCCTTCTTTTGATCCCCGGTCAAATTCTCCAAAAATTGTGCTGTACCCGATTTAGCAATGGTCCCGAGATTGCTGATCACCTCGTCCCTAGTCATACCAATGCCGTTATCGCTGATCACGAGGATGTTCTTCTGGGTGTCGAAATCAATTTGCACCTTCGGCTCTCCGCCGCTTTCCAGTAGCTCAGGCTGAGAAAGAGCCGCGAAACGCAGTTTATCCGCTGCGTCGGAAGCATTCGATATCAGTTCCCTCAAGAAGATCTCTTTATTGCTATAAAGAGAGTGAATCATTAACTGCAGTAGCTGTTTCGCTTCGGTCTCGAATCCTCTGGTTTCCGCTTTCTGTGCTGCCATTTACTAATCCTCGTTATGTTCGCTGGCTAAGTCGAAAACTCGACCCATAAAAAAACCCAATCTGCAGACTTTGCTGCATGATTGGGTCTTAAATGGGGGCTTAGCTTGGTATTTCAAGCTTCCCCCACTACCTCAATTTACTGTAATGACGGATAAGGCTGATAGAAATCTATAGCATCTTCCTTACGCCCAGAGATTGTATTGTAGAATGTACGGCGTCCATCTATCGCACGAATGAAATCCCGAGCCGAGTTGCTTGCACGCTCATCACCGGCGTCTGCTGCGTCTGTAGCGGCTTCTTCAGCTGCATCGAAATTACGCAATTCTAAAAAGGCACGCGACAGAAACATCAGCGTATCAGAGCGATCGCTAAGGTCGCCCTTATCGATAGCCGATTGAAATGCTTCTGCTGCTGATTCATAGTCATGTAGCACGTAATGGATGTAACCCAGTGTGTCGTAGCCGTCACCTGTTTCATCAGCTTCAGCTGCACCCAAAGCAGGATCTAGCGCTTCTTCGTACGCACTCGCCATTAAGTACATCTGGGTCAGACGTGTTAGATTTTCCTCGTCATTTTCGACGATTTCCTTCCCCATACCTTCGACAAGTATTTTACTTCCAGTGTACGGAGCATCAATTCCCGCCAGAGATTGCGCCAGGTTAACATAGCGTGTGTCATCCTCCATCAACCCTTTCAAATAAAAGAGATTTAGTGCCTGCACACCGCGGTCGTCTTCTTCTAAGCTCGAATAGATTGCACTGAGGTTTTGCCAATCAGCTCTATCGTCGAAAAGTACGATCATCGTCTTGGTAAGCTCTAGTGCTGACTCATAGTCCTCTAATGTGAAGTACAGTCCGTTCAGGTAAGAATAATCGTCCCTATCTAGAGCTTCGCCATCAGCAAGCATTAACTCCATACGATCTATCCAAAATGGCTTTGCCGCTTCAAAGTTTTCTAATTGATAGTGCGCGTAAGACAGTCCACGAAAAACCACTTCTTCTTCGAATTCAGACAAATTACGCCATTCCTCATAATTTTCAATTGAGCCCTGCCATTCTTCCTCAGAAGCATACAATTGGCCTAGGGACCTATGAGTACGTAACCGTTGATCTGCTCGTAATGTTTCAATTTCGAGCATCTCTTCGAATATGCCAATGGCACCAACGTAATCTTCCGTATTGAGGTAATAGTTTGTGTAGAAACTGAGTAATGTGGATTTTTCAAAATCATTCATGCGCTCGAAGCGACGCTCGCGAAGATCATCCAGCTCAATCTTTGCGGCCACGTAATCAGGCTCTTCATCTTCTTCTTCAGGTTGTAACAAGCTTTGAATTTCGGTAATAGCTCGTATGACAGCAGGACCTAATGTTCCCGACGTTCTCGCTGCCGGCGGTGCACGCTGCTCCTCTCCTGCGGTTACGTATGAAATAGGCAGCATAGTAACGCTGAGCACCGCCATGAGGTACCCCAGCTTAAATTTGTTAAGTAGTCTCATCATTAGTTGTCCTCCAGTTCGTAGCGGAACACGTACTGTACATTTTCTACAGCCACGCCTTGCCCATCGACAACGCGTGGTTGGAATTTGAATCTACCAGCGGCACGGATTGAGGAGCGATCGAACATTGATCGAGGCTCAGCATCTACAACAACAACTGAGTCTTCAACAACATTGCCAAGACCATTTACTGTAAAACTAACTAAACACCATCCTTCAATTCCTCGCTGTGCTGCACGAGTTGGATATTGGGGCGCTATTGCAACGAGTGGCAACATGTCGCCATCTGTCGCAGATATTGATGCATTACTCAATTGAAGACCAGTATCTATCTCTATAGATGAACGCTCAATGTTTAGAGACGGGCCATCAGATAAATTCACCTGGCGCTCTTGAATATCTTCTACAACTTCGGTGTCATCCTGAATTGGTTCTGGCTTATCAATTTCTTCGATAACTTCCAACAAAATTTCGGGCATTGTTGCATCGATAATTTTTACCACAGAAACGCGTTGGTCAAGATCTGCGCCTGTCGCGATCAAAGCCTGCATAAAATAGAACAGACCCAAAGTTATGCCGGCTGCCATTAGCATGGAAACAGCCCATCTAATTAGAATCATCATAGTCTATGCCTCCGCTGAAATTGATACATCGAGAATATTCGCTTCCCTGGCTGCTTCTAAAATGAGCATAACTTGTTCATTATCGGCATCAGAATCCGCTTGAATTATCACTGCTGAATTAGGAGCATCAGCTAGCCTCAGCTCAAAACGTGATCGGATAAATCGAGGATCAACTTGATCTCCATCTATCCAGATATCGCCACTTTGTCCTACTGCAATAAGTATAAGGTCACCTTTCTTGCTTTCAGCTGTCGAGGCTTCCGGCCTAATGACTTCGATACCCGCTTCGGTGACGAACACGGAGGTCACGATAAAAAAGATTAGAAGGATAAAAACAACATCGAGCATTGGGGTGAGATCAATCTCGCCTGCTTCTTCGTCGTCCTTCCTTTTCATTAAACCTGATTTCATTGTTTCACCTTGATTCAAATAATTTCGATCAATAAATAAGACACTATTGTGGGGGCAAGCTCTTTAGCAAAGCTTGACCCCAATAGGCAATTAGTTGCTTAACGGTAAATGGTCTTCAAGTAGCTCCATATCGCGATCAACTTTCGCCTTCAAATAGTTAGAAGCGAAAATCCCCGAGATAGCACCTACCATGCCCGCCATTGTTGGTATGGTTGCCATAGACACTCCACCCGCCATTGACTTTGCATCACCACCGCCAGTAACAGCCATGAC
>CALKDE010000272.1 GCA_938082955.1 uncultured Pseudomonadales bacterium | reverse complement strand
ATCTGTTACCGCCGTCGAGGTCACAATGAAACCGATGAGCCGTCGTCTACTCAGCCACTGATGTACTCCGCCATCAAGCAGCATAAGTCGACTCGCGTGCTGTATGCAGAACGTCTTGCCGCAGAAAATGTTCTCTGTATTGAAGAAGCCGATTCTATAAACTCGAGCTATCGTACTGCCTTGGATACAGGCGAGCACGTAGCGAAGAGCTTAGTTAAAGAACCCTCTATAGAATTATTCGTCGACTGGAGTCCCTACATAGGTCACGAATGGAGCCCGTTTTACAATACGTCGATGTCGTTAAAGAGCTTACAGGCTATCGCCAAGAAGCTCGCTGAAATACCAAAAGATTTTACATTGCAGCGGCAGGTTGAGCGCGTTATGAATGATCGCGCTAAAATGGCAGCCGGCGAGATACCTGTGGACTGGGGTTTTGCAGAGACTCTAGCTTACGGAAGCATTCTAACCAGCGGCAACAAGATTCGTATCACCGGCCAAGATGTGGGGCGTGGCACTTTTTCACATCGACATGCCGTTCTGTTTGATCAAAAGACAGGCGATACCCATATACCGCTGCAGAGTCTTATAGAAGAGGAGAATGGGTTCTTAATCTACGATTCGCTTCTTTCAGAAGTGGCAGTGCTTGCCTTCGAGTATGGCTATGCTACGACTATGCCTAACTCGTTAGTGGTTTGGGAAGCGCAATTTGGTGACTTTGCGAACTCGGCACAAGTCGTCATTGACCAATTTATTACAAGTGGAGAGCATAAGTGGCAGCGACTCTGCGGTTTAACGTTATTGCTGCCACATGGCTATGAAGGGCAGGGGCCCGAACATTCTTCTGCGCGGCTGGAGCGATTTCTGCAGCTGTGTGCCGAACATAACATTCAGGTATGTTTGCCGACTACCTCCGCGCAAGTTTTTCACATGTTAAGAAAGCAAGTGCTATGCCCCCTGCGCAAACCTTTGATTGTGATGTCGCCAAAGAGCTTGTTGCGGCATAAAGAAACCATTTCATCATTGCAGGATATGGCAGAGGGAAGCTTTCAAGTTGTGCTCGATGAAACAGACGATTTCGACGCAGAGAAAGTTCGCAAACTTATAGTGTGTAGCGGAAAGGTCTACTACGATTTGCGCGCTGCACGACGCGAGCGAGAGATAGATGATATAGCGATTATTCGACTCGAGCAGCTATACCCGTTTCCGCAGGCAGATTTCACAAAGTGCCTTCTTCAGTATAAAAACCTGACATCGATTGCATGGTGTCAGGAAGAACCTATGAACCAAGGCGCCTGGTATTCAAGTCAGCACCACTTGAGGCGTCCGATTCAAGAGCATTTCCCTTCCGTCTACCTCGAGTATGTAGGCAGAGAAGCATCAGCCGCAGCGGCAGCCGGTTATCCTGCGTTGCATTTAAGTCAGCTAAATAAATTTATCGATCAAGCATTAAGCTAGCGTGTTCGTACACTATAAAAAGTCTAGCAAGGACTAACCATGACTATTGAAATTAAGGCCCCAACATTACCTGAATCAGTACCCGACGGAACGGTGGCTACTTGGTATAAAAATGTAGGCGATACAGTTGCGCGCGATGAACTACTCGTAGATATCGAGACAGACAAGGTAGTCATTGAAGTTGTTTCACCAACTGATGGCACGTTAAAAGAAATCTTAAAAGACGCTGGGGAAACCATCGTTAGCAATCAGGCGATCGGAAGCGTAGTAGAAAATGATGGCAACAAGGCAGCTGTTGCATCTAAAGTAGAGCGTGAAGTCGAGGAACTGCCTATCGCACAAGCAGGGGCAGGCTCGAATGAAACTGAGGCGATGATCAGTCCGGCAGCGAAGAAGCTCATAGAAGAGAACAATCTAGATGCCACCTCGATCGCGGGTAGTGGTAAGGGTGGCAGAATCACCAAAGAAGACATCCTGACCAAACTGGAGTCTGGTTCAGCGGCAAAGACCGCTGTCAGCACAGCGATTGCTCCAGCTAATATCGGTGTTTCTATTGAAGGGCGGCTTGAAGAGCGTGTACCTATGAGTAGACTGCGCGCGAAGGTCGCAGAGCGATTACTTCATGCTAGCCAGTCCACCGCGATGCTAACAACATTTAACGAAGTGAATATGAAACCTGTAATGGATATTCGTAATCGTTACAAGGAAGAATTCGAAAA
Organism: uncultured Pseudomonadales bacterium; assembly: GCA_938082955.1. Lineage (GTDB taxonomy): Bacteria > Pseudomonadota > Gammaproteobacteria > Pseudomonadales > Pseudohongiellaceae > UBA9145. The sequence continues at coordinate 5,680 of CALKDE010000272.1, read as the reverse complement.
GGCACACGATGGAACACGCCTTGGATTCATGTCATTTTTTGTTCGTGCCTGTACTGAAGCATTGAAACGTTACCCTGCCGTAAACGCGTCTCTGGATGGAGCGGATGTTGTTTATCACGGCTATCAAGATATCGGTGTGGCGGTTTCCTCGCCACGCGGCTTAGTCGTGCCAGTTCTGCGCAACGTAGATTCCATGGGTTTGGCGCAGGTAGAAAAAGAGATTAGAAATTTCGGATTAAAAGCTAGGGATGGAAAGCTTTCCATTGATGAAATGATAGGTGGCACCTTTACTATCTCAAACGGTGGCGTATTCGGTTCGTTGTTATCGACACCAATCTTAAACCCACCCCAAACTGCTATCTTGGGTATGCACAAAATTCAAGAGCGTCCAATGGCGGTCTCCGGTGAGGTAGTAGTACTGCCAATGATGTATCTGGCGCTCTCCTACGATCACAGAATGATCGACGGTAAAGAGGCGGTTCAGTTCTTGGTTACTGTCAAAGAATTACTAGAAGATCCGACACGACTGCTGTTGGAAATTTAACGAAGGCGTGCCGAAGAAGCATGGCGTTTTAGCCGTGTTCAATGCTTCGCTTATCAAATTACAGAATTGAGAAAGAATTATGTCAAATGAATATGATGTTGTTGTTATCGGTTCAGGCCCGGCGGGCTATGTTGCGGCGATTCGATGTGCGCAGCAAGGCTTCAAAACTGCTTGCATAGAAAAATGGCTAAATAAAACTGATAAAACTGTATTTGGCGGAACCTGTCTGAACGTCGGCTGCATTCCTTCGAAGGCGCTTTTAGATAGTTCGCATAAATATATGGACGCGCAAAACCATTTAGAGGTGCATGGAATTAGCGTCGGCAAGGTAGAGATTGATGTTCCTGCGATGATTGCACGTAAAGACAAGGTTGTAGATCAGCTTACCTCCGGGATCAAAGGCCTATTCACGGCAAATAAAGTCGATGGCATCGCCGGAACGGGCAAGGTTACAGGCACTAACAAGGTTGTAGTCACGGACAAAGATGGCAAGCAGCAAGAGCTGGCAGCAAAACATATTATTATCGCGGCAGGTTCGGTTCCGATCGATATCCCTCCAACTCCTATCGATCATGAAACTATTGTTGACTCAACTGGCGCATTGGAATTTCAGGAGGTGCCCAAGCGTTTGGGCGTGATTGGTGCCGGTGTAATTGGATTAGAGCTCGGGAGTGTCTGGGCGCGATTAGGTGCAAAAGTAACTGTGCTCGAAGCACTGGACGATTTTCTGCCGATGGTTGATCGCCAGATTGCAAAAGAATCGATGAAGATACTGACTAAGCAAGGACTAGACATAAAGATGGGCAGCCGGGTATCTGGCAGCAAACTTACTGGTAAGGGTACGAAAAAGGCAGTCACCGTAGAATACACTGACAAAGACGGCGAACAGACAGAGACTTTCGATAAGCTTATCGTAGCCGTTGGGCGAAGACCGTTTACTGACTCCCTGCTTGATGAATCTGTGGGCGTTGAAAAGGACGAGCGTGGCTTCGTCAAAGTAAACAAACAGTGCGCCACTAACATCCCTTCTATTTATGCAGTCGGCGATGTTGTGCGCGGTCCGATGCTTGCACATAAAGGCATGGAAGAGGGCGTGATGGTTGCTGAAAGGCTTGCGAATAAAAAGACGCAGGTAAACTACGACCTAGTGCCATCGGTCATCTACACCCATCCTGAAATAGCTTGGGTCGGTAAGAATGAAGAGGAATTAAAGGCAGAGGGCGTCGAAACAAATATTGGCGTGTTCCCTTTCGTGGCAAGTGGTCGCGCCTTGGCAGCAAACGATGCCGAGGGCATGGTTAAGTTAATCGCAGATGCCAAGACTGATCGGATATTGGGTTGTCATATAGTTGGTGCTAGCGCGGCGGACTTGTTGCAGCAAATTGTTATCGCTATGGAGTTTAGTGCCAGTGCAGAAGATATTGGCTTAACCATGTTTTCGCACCCGGCTCTTTCCGAAGCCGTGCACGAGGCAGCTCTAGCGGCGAATGGTCATGCAATACACATTGGGAATCGCAAGCGTCGCAAGTAGTTTTTTTGCTGTACCGCTTGTGGATAAGTTAGATAAATGGATGGAGCATAAATGAATTTACATGAATATCAGGCGAAGCAGCTATTTGCCGAATACGGGCTTCCCGTATCAGAAGGCATTGCCGTAGATACTGCTAGCGAAGCCGCGGCTGCCGCTAAGAAAATTGGTGGCAGCAAATGGGTTGTTAAAGCTCAGGTGCATGCAGGGGGCCGAGGTAAGGCGGGAGGCGTTAAGCTGGTCGACACCCCGGAAGCGGCCGAAGCCTTTGCACAGCAATGGCTAGGCAAGAAAATGGTCACGTATCAAACCGATGCGCAAGGCCAGCCTGTCAGCAAGGTTCTTGTGGAAACTTGTACAGATATTGCTCAGGAGCTTTATCTTGGAGCGGTAGTAGACCGATCTTCGCGGCGCGTAGTATTCATGGCCTCGGTTGAGGGCGGTGTAGAAATAGAGAAAGTTGCGGCGCAGACGCCTGAAAAGATATTAAAAGCTGAAATCGATCCTTTAACTGGCGCGCAGCCTTACCAGGCTCGAGATTTAGCCTTCCGTTTAGGTCTAAAGGGCGTGCAGGTTAAACAATTCACGAAACTATTTCTTGGTTTGTCTAAACTGTTTCATGACATGGATCTAGCTTTGCTCGAGATTAATCCTCTGGTTATTACAGACGAAGGCAATCTGCATTGCCTGGATGGCAAGATCAACATCGATGGCAACGCAATGTACCGCCAGCCTAAGCTGCGCGAGATGCACGATCCGAGCCAGGACGATGAGCGCGAGGCACAGGCGGCACAGTGGGAACTCAACTATGTTGCTTTAGATGGCAATATCGGCTGTATGGTAAACGGAGCCGGTCTGGCTATGGGTACAATGGACATCGTCCAATTACATGGTGGCAGCCCAGCTAACTTTCTAGATGTCGGTGGCGGTGCGACGAAGGAACGTGTTACCGAAGCGTTTAAAATTATCCTTTCCGATGAGAACGTGGCCGCTGTACTGGTCAATATTTTTGGCGGAATCGTGCGCTGCGACCTTATAGCCGAAGGCGTAATCGGCGCAGTCAATGAAGTAGGAGTGCAAGTGCCTGTGGTAGTTCGTTTAGAGGGTAATAATGCCGAGTTGGGCCGAGAAGTATTAGAGAAGAGTGGGCTGAACATTATCGCAGCGACCAGCCTTTCCGATGCTGCTGAAAAAGTTGTCACAGCAGCTGGAGGTGCACAATGAGCATTTTAATAGACAAGAACACTAAGGTTATCTGCCAGGGCTTTACCGGCTCGCAAGGTACATTCCATTCTGAGCAAGCCATAGAATATGGCACGAAGATGGTAGGTGGCGTAACGCCAGGTAAGGGTGGTCAGGTCCATCTCGATTTACCAGTATTTAATACGGTGCAGGCAGCGTTCGACGAAACTGGCGCTGACGCCTCAGTAATTTATGTTCCAGCAGCATTCTGTAAGGACTCTATCCTTGAGGCGGCGAATTCGGGAATTAAATTAATTGTTTGTATCACCGAGGGCATCCCAACGTTAGACATGTTGGTGGCGAAAGAAAGCTGTGACCAGCTAGGCGTGCAATTAATCGGGCCTAACTGTCCGGGAGTAATTACTCCGGGGGAATGTAAGATTGGCATCATGCCTGGGCACATTCATCTGCCAGGTAAAGTTGGTATCGTTTCCCGTTCTGGAACGCTCACGTACGAGGCTGTCAAGCAGACTACCGATCATGGCTTCGGACAATCATCCTGTGTTGGTATCGGTGGCGACCCTATTCCAGGTTCTAACTTCATCGATATACTCTCTCTTTTTGAGGCAGATGCGAAGACTGAAGCGATTGTAATGATTGGAGAAATTGGCGGCACTGCCGAAGAAGAAGCGGCAGCGTATATTAAAGCCAACGTGAGCAAGCCAGTTGTCGCTTACATTGCTGGTGTAACTGCACCTGCTGGCAAACGCATGGGCCATGCCGGCGCAATAATCTCTGGCGGCAAGGGAACAGCTGACGAGAAATTTGCCGCACTCCAAGATGCCGGTGTGAAGACTGTTCGCTCTCTGGCTGAAATAGGAGCCGGTCTTTCCGATATAACTGGCTGGTAGTTTTCCAGGCAGTTATTGCTCGGTATTTCCCTCCTTAAAATCTCACCGAACTATCTCAACCGCTGCTCTTAACTATTACTCGCATCGCGCTTAACTTTTCTAATCGAAGGGGTTCTATAAGCGCGATGTAGTGTGATAGTCTTACTCGAAATTCATGCTTAAAACGCTGAATTTAAGGGACTATTTAGCTGCTATATTCACCATCAGTAGTAAAGCTAATTGATTGGTTACGAACCGTCTCAAACTTTTTGAGTTTGGGTAGATTGGTAACTATAGGTAATCTTGGTTCAAGAAAACTGTCAGTTACGAGGGATTTAGAAAAACCCCGGGATTTTTTGACAGTTAAGCCAGTTGTTAGTTAGCTGGCACTAAGAAAAATAGTTTGTTGTGTCTGAGCTAGTTATTGCTGATTTCTTGACCTTAAGCAAAAGCTTAGTAGTTCGGATCTGATTATTTAACAAGAAAATAGGATGGCATATGAAAAACCGTCGAATTACAAATATGAGTATGACTGCTGTTGCATTGCTCATGTCTTGCATCATGGCTTCGGCTCAAGCTGCGGAAATTCTCGTAGATAGCAGTATTCTTGATCAGGCTATGGACGTTATAGGGGCTAAGAACACCCAAGCCGCTGCAGTACAGGAAGAAATTAACCGTTTAGCGAATTCAACAAGCTCTACGTTTGAAGATTTTAAGCGACAGAATGACGCATTAGAGGCACTACTGGTGCTGAATGCGGGATTCCGTAAGTCAGTCTCTATTCAGGAAAGCAATATCGCAACCTTGGATGAGTCTATCGCAAGCGTAGAATCAATCACTCGCGAGATTCCGCTATTGATGGAAAAGATGCTTTCTAGCATCGAGCAATTCGTCGAACTGGACTATCCCTTCCAAGTCGATGAACGTGCCAACCGGCTTCAATTTGCCAGAGACGCCATCGACAATCCGGACGTCTCCATCGCGGAGAAATTCCGTCAAGTTCTGGTGATTTATCAAACAGAGGCGACCTATGGCCGCACTAACGCTACTTATCCAGATACCATCGCGATTGGCGGCGCTGAACGCGATGTAAATATCGTAAGAATAGGTCGTGTAGCTTTGATGTATCAAACTACAGACCGTCAAGTTACTGGAGCATGGGACAACAATGCTCGGCAGTGGGTTGAACTACCCGCCGGTGAATACAGAACAGCAGTACAGACTGCTATCCGCGTCGCATCCAGCTTAGATGCACCTAAAATCATTGAACTGCCTGTATTGGCTCCGGAGGTGGCACAATGAGAAACCTAATTAAGATTACTGGCCTAACGGCTACAGCCTGTCTACTTGGACTGACTTCTAACCTTGTTTTGGCACAGAACGCTTCCTCTCTTGCTGGTCTACTGGACTTGGTAGAGAATGATCGTATTGCTGAGTCTGCTGAGTATGTCCAGCGTCAACAGGAGTTTGAACAGAACGCGAGTAATCAGCAACAGATTCTCGACACCACTAACGAACGAATTGTTGAGCAAGAGC
>CALKDE010000271.1 GCA_938082955.1 uncultured Pseudomonadales bacterium | reverse complement strand
TCTGCACGTCGATGTTTCCGGCCTTTATGTCGGCGCTAATATCGCCTCGAAAACCCATCGCTACAGGCTTGGTCATGCCATTGTTTAGGAAGGTGAGGTTCACATCGATATCAAATGGCATGCCTTCAATGTTGGTGTTGTTGCTCACCAGGTTGAGATTGTTGATGCTGTAACGTAGGCCTTGTGACAGGTCTTGTATATCGATACTGGCGTTGTCGATCTTGAGGCGCTCGAAGGAAACCGTGACGGTGTTGGAATTTGTGTCGGCGGAAACTGGACTGCCTTGCGGCTGGATGGGCTGTGCGGTAGCCATGGCCGGATTGGTATTGCTGCCGCTTTTACTATTGGAAACGTGAGTCCCAACATCCCAGTTGCTCTTTCCATCGGCGTCAATGTAGTAGTTGATATGAAAATCATCCGTAGATAGCTCGCGGATAAAAACTTCACCTGCGATCAAGGCGCGCAAATCTACCTGCAGTAAGGCCGCGGTAGTGGAGGCAAGTTCCTGTGGAGATGCTGGGTTTTTGAGACGGACATCGTTCAGGGTGAGGCCGACGGACGGGAAAAAGGCGATGTCCATATCCCCTGCGATGGTGAGTTCATAACCGGTGCTGGATAAGACGGCCGCCTGAATAGCTGCTTTATTCTGATCGGTATTCACAGCCATTAACAAGATCACGCCTGCCACTATTGATAGCAGGATTAGCCCAAGAAGCAATCTGGCGAGTGTCTTAATCATTTGTTCCCAATAAAGGTGGTCTGAGGAGTTCAAACCTGCCCGATTTCTGAAACGGTCAAGGCTAGTGGCTCCATGCCTTGCGGGCCGTTTAGTTTAACGGATTGACTTGTCACTTGCACGATGCAGCTTGCTTGCCCGGGGCGGCGATTGAATTGCCTACTAGTTGCTGCTTTCATTGCGTTGGAGCGGGCATTATAATGCGCTCTTTCAAGTGGGGCGTAAAACTCTCTTTACATCAAGCAGCGGCATTGATTATCCAGGCCCGCCTGCACTTGCCAGCTCAACTACAGTGACCGAACTAATGAGAACAGCATCAGTAGAACGTAATACCAAGGAAACACAAATTTCGGTAGTCGTGAATCTCGATGGCACCGGAAAGCTTGAAGTCGATACTGGCCTCCCGTTTCTAGATCATATGCTGGATCAGGTGGCGCGGCATGGGCTAATAGATATTTCCGTAAAAGCGGTGGGTGATCTTGAGATCGACGCGCATCACACGGTTGAAGATATTGGTATCACGCTTGGGCAGGCTTTCGATAAAGCTCTTGATAAGACTGGGATTCGTCGATATGGACATGCTTACGTGCCACTGGATGAAGCGCTCTCCCGTGTGGTAATCGATTTTTCGGGTCGCCCGGGATTGGACTACCATGTTCAATTCGTCAAAGGCACGGTAGGCGCTTTCGATGTCGATTTGTTCCATGAGTTCTTTCAGGGCTTTGTGAATCATTCCTTGGTGACACTGCATATCGACAATCTTCGTGGTAAGAATGCACACCATCAGATCGAGACTATATTTAAGGCATTCGGTCGTGCTGTGCGCATGGCTATCGAAGCTGATCCTCGACAAGAGGGTGTTGTCCCGTCTACTAAAGGGTCGCTATAAGACGGCTGGCTCTGGCAGGTAGAGCTTTCTAAGCCCTTTTTCAAAGCACGCTAATCGAATTAACCTTGACTAGTCTTCAGATGAATAAGATCGCAGTAATTGATTACGGCATGGGTAACCTGCATTCGGTTGCGAAGGCATTGGAATATGTCGGCCGCGAATTAGATGGGCAGATTGAAGTGGTGGTGACCGCAGATGGGAATGTGATAGCTGAGGCTGATCGCGTTATCTTTCCCGGTGTAGGTGCTATTCGAGACTGCATGGCAGAAATCTTGCGGTTGGATGTTGATCAGATCGTAAAAGACGCCATTCAATCAAAACCCGTGCTGGCGATCTGTGTCGGCATGCAGGCTCTGATGAATTCCAGTGAAGAGAATGGCGGAGTCGAATGCCTGGGTTTCCTTGATGGTGAGGTTCGATATTTTGGCGACGATCTTCGTGATGTTGATGGCAAGCGTTTAAAAGTGCCCCACATGGGTTGGAACCAAGTAAGTCAGACCCTTTCTCATCCATTGTGGAAAGACGTGCCAGACAATAGCCGTTTCTATTTTGTCCACAGCTATTATGTGCAAACCCAGCAGCAGGGCATGGTCACCGGAATAGCAAATTACGGGAATGACTTTGTCGCCGCACTTGCTGAGAACAATGTTTTCGCAACCCAGTTTCATCCCGAGAAGAGCCAAACAGTAGGCCTAACCTTACTGCGCAATTTTCTGTTGTGGGATGGGACGCTTTAGCACTTTAGATGCAAATCAACTGACAAGTTTACTAGTAGCTTAAGAGCAATGAGATGTTAGTCATACCAGCAATAGATTTGAAAGATGGGCAGTGTGTCCGCCTTAAGCAGGGGCGCATGGAAGATTCTACTGTGTTTTCTGATGACCCTGTAAGCATGGCCGGAATTTGGCAGGCTAAAGGTGCGAGACGCTTGCATATCGTCGACCTAAATGGCGCTTTCGCCGGCACGCCAGTTAATGCTGAAATTATTACCAAGATCGCGGCAACCTATCCAGATTTACCGATTCAGATTGGCGGCGGCATTCGTAGTATGGAAAACGTCGAGTTTTACATAAACGCGGGTGTCAGTTATGTGATTATTGGCACGCAAGCGGTGAAGAAACCCGAGTTCGTGAAAGAAGCTTGTGTTGCCTATCCGGGGAAAATCATTGTCGGTATCGATGCGATTGAAGGCATGGTGGCCACACAAGGGTGGGCTGAGGTTTCCACTGTTTCCGCTGTAACTCTTGCGGAGGATTTCGCAGACTATGGTGTCGAGGCAATCGTCTATACAGATATCAACTGTGATGGAATGATGGGCGGCGTAAACCTCGAGGCGACGAAGGAGTTAGCTGACCACTCGCCTATCCCGGTTATCGCCTCAGGTGGGGTTAGTAAATTGGCCGACGTTGCTGCGATTCGTGAGGTTGCCGAAGCTTCAGCGGGGGGCGGGATTGTAGGTGTAATCACAGGACGCGCAATCTATGAGGGCAGCCTTGATCTGACGCTCGCACAGCAACTGTGTGACGAAGAAATTAACCAGCCGGACTAAACTTACAATGGCTCTAGCTAAACGAATAATCCCCTGTCTTGATTGTGAGAATGGGCGCGTCGTAAAAGGTGTCAAGTTTCTCGATATCCGCGACGCGGGCGATCCTGTCGAAGTGGCTAAGCGCTACTGTGATGCTGGCGCCGATGAGATTACCTTTCTCGATATCACCGCCAGTCACGAGGCAAGACAGACGACTGTGCACACGGTTGAGGCGATTGCCAGTCAGGTATTTATTCCCTTAACTGTTGGCGGCGGCATACGCACGCTGGAAGATATTCGCGCCATGTTAAACGCCGGAGCGGATAAAGTTGGCATCAACACCGCAGCCGTCGTGAACCCCGAATTCGTTCGTGAGGCAGCAGAACGCTTCGGCTCGCAGTGCACTGTAGTCGCGGTTGATGCGAAGCGGGTATCTATTGATGACGAGCCGCTAAAGTGGGAGATATTCACTCACGGCGGGCGGAAGTCAACGGGCCTTGACGCCATTGAGTGGGTTAAGCGCATGGTGAGTTTTGGCGCAGGTGAGATATTGCTAACTAGCATGGATAGAGATGGCACAAAGAGTGGCTTCGATCTGGCGCTCAATCGTGAAGTAAGCCGTGCCGTGCAAGTGCCAATAATTGCGTCAGGAGGTGTGGGAAATCTTCAGCATTTGGTAGACGGTGTATTGAAGGGTGAGGCTGACGCGGTGCTAGCTGCTAGCATCTTTCACTTCCAGGAATATTCAATTCAGGAAGCGAAGCAATACATGGCAGACCAAGGAATCGAAGTTCGACTGTAGATCTTGACCCCTAGCTCTCAATGTAGACTCCTTCCCAAACTAGTTTAGTTTACGTTGCTCTGTGCGAATGCTCCTGTTGTGTTGATTGCCTTAGCTGGCTTGAAGGCATTGATTCCCTTAAGTACATTCAATGCCTCGTTCAGTGGGTAGTCATTGACTAGAACTTCCTCAGCTGAAATTAGCGCCTCGGCGAGTCTCTCGTTCTCTGTGCTTGGGCCGTTGCCATTTTCCAAGTGCCCGTCTAGATCCGCTTCGTTGTACTGCATTACGCTGCGTGAACGCCGCGTAACGAATGCCTCCTCAACGAGAATGTCCGGCTCGATGCCCTGTGCCTGAATCGATCGACCGCTTGGCGTGAAATACAAAGAAGTAGTTAGCTTTATCGCGCGTCTTTCGCCCAATGGCAATACGGTCTGGACGGACCCTTTGCCAAAGCTGCGTGTGCCCATGATGATCGCCCGACCGTGATCCTGCAGAGCACCTGCCACGATCTCTGAGGCCGAAGCGGAGCCGTTGTTTATTAGTACGACTAATGGCACGTCGCCAGCGACAGTTTTGCGCGTCGCAGAAAAATCTAGGCCGGTCTGTTCTAGTCGGCCCTCGGTGTATACGATTCGCCCTTCATTGATGAAGGCATCAACCACGCCCACAGATGCCTGCAATATTCCGCCGGGATTGTTGCGTAGGTCCAATACCATGCCCTTGATAGGCTGATCGATGGCTTCATTTTCTGCAGTTAATTCTTCGATTTCCTCTTCTAGATCGCTGCCGGTGTTAACGCGAAACTGTGAGATGCGCAAGTACGCATAGCCCGGAGCGATCATGCGACTGCGTACACTGGCAATGGCGATGACCTCGCGGGTAATCGTAACGTCGAAAGGCTCCTGTCCTTCCCTGGCAACAGTAACGGTGACATCAGTACCTGGTGCGCCGCGCATCATCTGCGCCGCTTCCTCTGGTAGCATTTCTCGCAGAGGTTTGCTGTCTATCTGGATTATCAGGTCGCCCGCCTTGATACCTGCGCGATCTGCTGGAGAATCGTCGATAGGGCTAATAACTCGAATGTAGCCATTCTCGCGTCCAACTTCCACGCCAAGGCCGCCGAACTCGCCAGTGGTTGTTTCTTCGAGCAGGTCAAAATCTTCGCCTGCCATATAGGAAGAGTGCGGGTCGAGTCCTGCGAGCATGCCGCGGATTGCGTTTTCCAATAGTGTTTGATCGTCCACTTCCTCTACATAGGACATGCGAATGCGCTCAAGGGCTTCGGTAAACATTCTTACTTCATTTAAGGGAAGCGGGAGTGTTTCTTGCCGGTCCTGTGCGCTCGCCTGTGTTGGCAGGGCCAAGCCTAGAAGAAGCGATAGGGAAAGCCTGGCTACCGTTGCTGCTGAAAATAGCTTCTTCGCTGAGAAAAATGGCAATGCGGATGGGGCAAAATTCATAGCTAAATCCTGATTAATCACTGCTTGTTGAGGTCGATTTGGCGATGTAAGGCGATTCTGTTTCGGCCTTTGGTCAGTTGTTTATACGCTTAATACCAGTGTTTCAGTTTATTCTCTAATAGGCAAATTCGGTAAAACTGTCCGAATAGAGGCCAGATCGCCCCACTAGCGAAAATAGTTCACTCGGAGAACCATTGGGCTGGGTCTTGAGCCTCGCCATGATGGCGTATCTCGAAATAGA
>CALKDE010000270.1 GCA_938082955.1 uncultured Pseudomonadales bacterium | reverse complement strand
CACTGACAAGTTTGTATTGCTCTATCAAAAGTAGCCGCAATGGTTAGCTATAGCTCTAGCATTTTTGAACTACATGATTAAGGAAAGACAATGTTTACAAGTAAGCTTCACTACCGTGCATTAATAACTACTCTCGCCGCCTTGCTATGTGCCTCAAATATGCTGATGGCTCAGGAATCAAGGGTTAACACTGATCCTAATTACAATCCTGATGCGACCTTATTTAAGGGTGCCGCCAATAATGTTTGGATCGAAGTCTTGTTTAAGGCGGCTCCTGCACCAGGTGCAGACAGCGTTCTAACAGAGAATCGTAGAGTAGATCTTAGGCCGGACCGGCACATGACCTTAAACGTTGAGATCTATAACCCAAATGGATCGATCCCATTGATTGTAACTCCAGGAGGGATGGGGGACATCGAAGGTTTTGGAGCGTTCGCTAAAAATCTTGCGGCTGCATCCAGTGATCTAAAGGTCATTATTATGGACCGTCGTAACTTAGGGCGATCGGAAGTTTCTTTTGCTAGTGCCGAACCACTTTCCGGTGAGGAAGCAGAGGATCTGCATGTGCTGCTGCAACGATTAGATATTGATTCCGCAATATTCTATGGTATGTCCTCTGGTTCCCGTTCAAATATGGTTTTAGCGGAACGCTACCCCGAACAAGTGGATGCGCTCATCATTGCGCCGCTCACTGGTGGGCCGATAGCAGCGCAGCGCCTCGCGGACGAATATTTTTTGAGCTATTTGAGAGATGATAGTTTGACTTCGATGGAGGCAGTTGCTGAAACGCCATTGTGGAAGGGGTATATGAAGCGGAACAGCGCAGAACTGCAAAAGATTTTTATGGAACAAAACATAGACGACTTCCGGAGCACAATGAAGACGACCGGAGAGTACCTAGCGTCTTTTCATGCAAAAACAACGCTTGGAATGACAGATGAGCAGCTAATGTCTCTTGATGTGCCTGCTACGCTTATTCTTCACCATGGGCAAGAGATCGACTTTCTGCATCCTAAGGTAAATGCTAGAGCCGCGACTACTTTGATTCAAAACTCAACGTTTAAGATTACCCCAAGCCTTCAATCGATCGTGGCTGAAGTATTACCTTTCGTCAGAGAGTACACATCTGTCGTGGAGGCCGCACACTGAGCAAGGATAAGATCTCCGGAATCGCAGTCACCTTGATGTTAGCTGTCGGCGTGCCAAGTGGGATATTCACGGCCCCCGACATGAGCAGTCAGGGGCGTGCGCTGAGCAACCAGGGATTTGACCGTATGCCCGGTGTAATTTCGGTGGGACGCTAGCCTCTGCTCCGGATGACTTCACGTCGCTTAATCAGGCTGTGCCGGGTCCCATGATGATGAACGTAAGTGGCTTCCCTTCATTTGTTACCTATCTGTTGTGGATGGGCACACCCGAAGGTGTGATTTCAGCCTCGCGCCCGGACGGAGGCTATTGGTCGCAGCGTTGAGGACCGTGGCGGCGATGGATGGCTGCGCATAGGCGGCGCAATTTACGCGATGAGTGCCACGGTGATGAGCGTATAGATATGATGGAGAAATGGGTAGCAAAGGCGAGCAGGTCGCTCGATCAAACACTCTACAAGGGCGGTGACCCGCTCCAGGATTGGGAAGTATTTTTCTGGGCGCCACGATCCTAGGGAGAGGGGAAAAACTGTAGTAGCGAGTATCAAATTGTAGGCTACGACCTGCTAATTCACGCGTGTTATTGGTCGTCAGCTCAAGAATTTTAACCGACATAACTTAGGAAAAACTATGATTACTCCTGAACTTACTTACCTAGCATGGGTAACTGTCTTTACTGCCCTTATGTGGATGCCCTATATCCTTAACACGATTGTTGTGAGGGGTTTGATAAATGCGGTTGGCTATTCAGACAATCCAAAGCCTCTGGCACCTTGGGCTGCACGAATGAAACAGGCTCACTCCAATGCTATAGAAAACTTGGTTGTTTTCGGCTTGCTAATTTTTGTGGCTCAAGCTGCTGGTGCGAATAATGAAACTACAGCTCTTGCCAGTGCAATCTATTTCTATGCTCGGATTGTCCATTTTGTGACGTATTCACTCGGCGTTCCCTGGGTTCGAACGCTCGCCTTTGCTGTCGGATTTATGTGTCAAATTTCGCTAGCTCTGCAAATTTTGATGTAAGATAGTTTGGCCAATATCCATCACGATAGGAAAGATCATGCTGATCAGACAAATACCCATTCGAAATGCCTTGAGCAACTACATGTATTTGCTTGCCTGCGAAGAGACTCTTGAGGCAATTGCTATTGACCCTTTGGATCATGCTCTATGCTTGCAAGTTGCCAAAGAAATGGGATGGAGCATCAAGACTGTCGCTAACACTCATCACCACCACGATCATATTGGTGGCAACGGCCCGGTCATCGCGGCAACTGGTGCGCAGTTGGTTTCTCATATCGATGCTATGCAGTCCATACCGAATGTGGATAGAGGTTTGCAAGCTGGCGACACATTGAAATGTGGTGAGTTTAGCCTCGAAGTGATGGATACCCCAGGTCATACGATGAGCCATATATGTTTGTATTTCTCTGGTGCTGAGTCAGAGAAGCCAGCCCTATTTTGTGGAGACACATTGTTCAATGCTGGAGTAGGGCGCTGCGACTTGGGTGGCGCCCCCGAGATCATGTACGAAACCTTTGTAGAACAATTCTATC
>CALKDE010000269.1 GCA_938082955.1 uncultured Pseudomonadales bacterium | reverse complement strand
CAATCCTTGTGGTTCAAGCTCCGGTTCTGGTGCCGGTGCAGCATCTTCTATGGCGGCAGGTGCAGTGGGTACCGAAACCAATGGCTCTGTTATTTGCCCGTCTAATGCAAACGGTGTTGTTGGTTTTAAACCGACAGTTGGCTTGATTTCTCAACAGTATATTGTGCCGATTTCTTCGACGCAGGACACAGCAGGACCAATGACAAAATCAGTAATGGGTGCGGCCATGATGATGAACGCAATGGCGACGGGGAGTTCGAAGAAGGATTATGTCGCCGCACTGGACCAAGATATATTGCGCGGTAAGCGTGTTGGCGTGCTGCGTTACTCGACCGGCTCTAACAAAGACATCAATGCGCTATTTGAAGAATCGCTAAATGTACTAATACAGGCAGGTGCAGAGCTTGTTGAAATCACTGAAAACCCTATTCAGCTTAGTGAGTTTGGACAGTATTCGTTTGATGTGCTGCTGTATGAATTTAAGGCGACTTTGAATGCGTACCTGGCCGCAACACCAGACACAGTTAAAACACGCTCGCTGGCTGAAGTGATCGCGTTTAACATTGAAAATGCTGGCATTGAACTGGCGTTGTTTGATCAGAGCATTTTTGACGCAGCAGAAATAACCAGCAATTTGGATGATCCAAGATATATCGCAGCGCGTGATGCGGTGCTCAAAGCAACGCGCGAAGAGGGTATCGATAAGCTGCTAGCTGAACACAACGTCGATGTTCTGGTAGCGCCGTCAGGCCCTACAGTATCGCGAGTTGATCCCATAAACGGTGACGTTTGGCCGCCGTTCCCGGGCAGTGGTTCGATGGCCGCAATAGCAGGTTATCCGCACATTACTGTGCCAATGGGTACTATTCATAGCCTATCAGTTAGCTTCTCCTTTATGGGAGCCAAAGACGATGATGCTAAAGTTCTGTCATACGGATATGCGTTCGAGCAGTTGACGAACGAACGTGCAGAACCTCAATATTATACAAATGCTGAAGATTTGCCTGACATTGCTGCGGCAATGCGGGGCCAAAAAAGAAACTAGTCGTTTACTTGCGCTCGGCTAACTCTTTTCTGCGCACACAGCAGTTGGTGTTTCTTAACCCGAGCAGTAACTGAAGCTTGGCTACACTACAAATAATTAACGGTACCTCTTAAGCCGGCCCCAAAATTATTTTGCCTCTTTTAAAGGAAAAACTGGAATGACTTTTCGACCTTCTCACTACGTTGCTGCGTTTCTCTTTGTGGTAAGTGCCACATCTGCCGTGTCACAAACCTTGTATTTGCGCGCAGATCGCCTAATCGATGGCTTGTCGGATACAGTTATCTCCGACCCCGTGGTGATCATAGAGGGAGATCGTATCTCTCTAGTGGGAGATGCTGATTCCATTCGCATCCCTGCAGGGGCTAATGTTATCGAACTGCAAGGAGCGACTCTGCTGCCTGGTTTGTTGGACGCGCATGTTCATTTGCTTAGCAATCATGACGACAAGGGTTTTCGGCGTCTCGAGGTAACCGAGAATCGTTCAGTTATCAATGGTGTAGTGAATGCCGAGAAAACTTTAATGGCAGGCTTCACCACAGTCCGGGTAGTGGGGTCTGGCGGCTATGGTGATGTAGCCTTAAGAGCCGCGATAGAACAAGGCGATGTTCCTGGCCCAAGAATTCTCGCGGCCGGGCCCTCACTAGGCGTTACCGGTGGTCATTGTGATAATAATTTATTAACACAGGATTATGATTTTACGGCTGCAGCAGTTGCCGATGGTCCTTGGGCTGTTAGGGAGCAAGTGCGGCGTAATATAAAATACGGCGTTGATCTCATTAAATTTTGTGCAACCGGCGGCGTATTCTCTAAAGGGACCACTGTAGGCGCCCAGCAATATACTCAGGAAGAAATGGATGCCATCGTGGCAGAAGCACATATGCGTGGTAAAGCCGTAGCTGCTCATGCCCATGGCACGGCAGGAATTAAGGCCGCTATTCGAGCCGGCGTAGATTCCGTTGAACATGCCAGTTTCATGGACGATGAGGCGATACAGATGGCCATAGCTGCAGGTACTTTTCTGTCCATGGATATCTACAATACTGAATACACGTTGGAAACTGGCGAAGCAACCGGAGCACTACCGGAGAACATTGAAAAGGAACGGCAGGTAGGCGGCGAACAACGCAATAGTTTTCGCCAAGCGGTGGCAGCGGGAGCAAAGGTGGTTCTGGGAACCGATGCTTCGATTTATCCTCACGGTTTAAACGCTCGACAGCTGCCGAGAATGGTGCAGTTTGGGATGACGCCAATGCAGGCTTTAAAAGCCGCCACCTCGCTTAATGCTCAATTGTTTGGCAGACCCGATGTAGGAGCGATTCAGGCCGGGCGCCTGGCCGATATTATTGCCGTAACTGGCGATCCGCTGCGAGATATAAGCCTTCTTGAAGAAGTGGAATTCGTGATGAAAGGTGGAGTGGTTTACAAGCGCTGAGTCTTAAGGTTTTGGCTAACGGGTAAACTGGCTGCCAAGCGCAATGCTTGGCTTGGGCTATTATGTAGGCCGGTTATATGGCGTTACTGACTAGGGTTTGCTGAACAACTCCGGTGAATAGTGCGAATTGAATAGCATCGAGATTGGGCTCTAATTCGCCATTATTTATGAGGGCGCCCGTTACGGGCTGCGAAAGTTGCTTAGGCAGAATTAGTACCTATACTATATAATCGCGTCGAAAAGGGTGTTTTTGGCCTTAAAATACAAAACCATGAAATATAGTGAGGACCCACATGAAGACTAAAACTCTCCGCAAGCATATAAATGTCAGTGCTGTAGTGCTATTAGCGGCTACCACATTGCCATTGTCGAGCTTTGTCGTTGCTCAAAG
>CALKDE010000268.1 GCA_938082955.1 uncultured Pseudomonadales bacterium | reverse complement strand
GTTCCAGTCACCAATAAAAACGAGGCCACCTGCGGTAGTCAGCGCTGCCGTATTAAACGGAGCTCGCGTCCTGTAACGCCACTTAACTTCGCCGCTGGGTATATTCAGTGCAAGCACCTCACCTAAGTTGCCATCAGATTCAGGGTGATGGTAATTGACACGCCGCACTGGACCCGTGCCTCCGCCACCTAACTGCCTTTCTGTGGGACCAAAAGTGGCAAGCTCGCAGTTGAGCGTGATCGGAATATACATAGCACTGGTGTCTGGCGAATATGCCATCGCGCGCCAGCTTTTGAAGCCTGACGTGCTCGGGCACATGTTTAGCTCCTCGCCGATGCGCGGAATCATACCGTCGCGATAGCTGATTCTTCCGGTGATTGGATCAAGATTGACGATGCTCTGGTAACCAATATCAGTACCCTTGATGAACTCGCCCGTCTCCCGGTCCAGTTGCCAAAGAATGCCCAGCTTGCCCATCTTGAACAGAGATTTCCTGCCATCGACATCGATAAGAATATTCTCGAACACCTCATCCATGTCATGTGTCTCACCAG
Organism: uncultured Pseudomonadales bacterium; assembly: GCA_938082955.1. Lineage (GTDB taxonomy): Bacteria > Pseudomonadota > Gammaproteobacteria > Pseudomonadales > Pseudohongiellaceae > UBA9145. Next base: position 2,755 of record CALKDE010000268.1, on the reverse strand, counting down.
GTAGGTGTTGAAAGTACCAGGCCATCTGACCGTTATCTGGATTCAATGCCAGTGTGGAGTTGGTGTAGAGCGCGTCGCCGTCGCTACCGCGCACGGCTCTTGCCCAGGGTTTGGCCTGTGACGTACCCCAATAGATCAGATTAGCGTCAGGGTCATAGGAACCTGCGACCCAGGCATCACTGCCGGCTCGAAACCTGAGGGGTAGATCGCCCCAAGTATCGCCGCCGGGATCCTCGGGCCGGGCGACTGTAGACGTGCGCCACTTCTGCTCACCCGTGGCTGGATCATGACCGGTGATGAAACAGACGTCTTCCTTATAGCGATCACAGCCGGTAATGCCAGTCACCAAAGTACCATTGGCGAGGATTGGGCCCGCGGTATAGAAATAGCCCAGCGTAGGATCGGCAACTTGCGTCTCCCAAACTAGCAAGCCGCTACGCGCATCAATTGCGCGTATGCTCGCGGTCTCCGTAGCTGCATAGATCATGTCTCCGTACAGCGCGATATTCTTCTGTACGCCTCTGCCGACGCCTGCGAAGGCTCCCGGCGGTAGTACGGCGGCTCGAGTACCCTCGCCAGAATTGATGAATTCTTCGGTGGGTGGCGCGGGGCGGTACTCCCAGAGCAGATCGCCGTTTACCGCATCCAGCGCCTGAATTACGCCTCTAGCGGATGGGATGAACATGATGCCATCGTGAATTAATGGGGCAGCTTGGACCGCGCCCGTGTCGTCTAGGGCGAAGGACCATTTGAGCTGGAGTTGGTTGACGTTCTCGGTATTGATCTGATCAAGAGGGCTATAACCCCATGCTGCGGGCGTGCCGCGCCAGCTCAGCCACTCACCAGCAGGCGGACTGGTTAGCATTTCGTCAGTAACAGCGGTGAAGTCTTTGACTTGCGCCGTAGCGAACGAAGTCGATAGCAGTAGGGCGAGTGGTAGTAAAATGGAGTCCGGCTTGATTGTGCTTAGTATCATTACAATGTGCCTGCTTTTTCTAGTGTGAGCAAATAGTCACTTTATTTGCTCGTCTTGTCCAACACATTGTCGGCTAGACGGCCAGGAACTGCCCCATCAGGCCTCCATCATCATGATCGAGTACACGACTGTGGCCATTTTCGCAACATCTGAGCATCAGCCGCCTGTTTTTGAACAAAAATTGCAGCAATCAGGTCTAGTCCATCCAGGGACCCCACGCAGCAATTTGATAGATTAGCTGCTAACGTCCAAATACTAGTCAGTACAAAAATCAGGAGCGCTACTCATGGCGGTGAAACGCAACAAAGTTGAATTCGCAAGCAATGGCATCAAGCTGGCTGGACTGTTGGAATCGTCCGATTCGGATGCAGTGCGCGCCTATGCGTTGTTCGCCCATTGCTTCACCTGCAGCAAAGATATCGCAGCCGCCTCGCGCATATCCCGTGCGCTAGTAGCCTTGGGTTATACGGTACTGCGTTTCGACTTTACCGGGCTCGGTAACAGCGACGGTGACTTCTCCAATACCAACTTCTCCTCTAATGTTGAAGATTTAGTTGCAGCGGCGGATTTTCTGCGCAGCGAGTTTCAAGCACCACAGCTATTGATAGGCCACAGCCTAGGTGGCGCTGCTGTATTGAAGGCCGCGGAGAGTATCGATGAGGTCACCGCCATCGCAACTATCGGCGCCCCTTTCGATGCCCAGCACGTCAGCAAGCAGCTCGGAAGCGATCTGGAAAAGGTATCTATCGAGGGCGAGGCTGAAGTTGATCTCGCAGGCCGAAAATTCAAGATCAAGAAACAATTCGTCGATGATATTCGCAGCCAGAATAGCAATCACATCGCCAAACTTCGGCGCGCCCTGCTGATACTGCACTCCCCTGTCGATGAGACAGTAAACATTGCCGAGGCGGAAAAGCTCTATGTAGAGGCAAAGCATCCAAAAAGTTTTATTAGTCTGGACAAGGCTGACCATCTGCTGAGCCAGCGTGAGGATTCCGAATACGTCGCCGCCTGTATCAGCGCCTGGGCGAGTCGTTTCTTGCCTCAGGAGAACGTGATCAAGCAGAGTAAGTCGAAACTCAGTAAGGGCTATGTGAAAGTCGATGAACGTAACAAACACTTCGCCCGCGATGTGCAGACCGACAACCATGTCTGGATCGCCGACGAGCCGATCTCTGTAGGCGGCCATGATCTGGGGCCCAATCCCTACGAACATCTGTTAGCTGGTCTCGGCGCCTGCACCTCGATGACACTGCGCATGTACGCGAATCACAAGAACCTAGCATTGGACGATATTGAGGTGCAGCTAAATCATCAGCGCAGTCATGCAGAAGACTGTGAGGACTGCCAGAGCAAGAGTAAATTCGTGGATGTAATCGAGAGAAATATTACGCTCAAAGGCGACCTAACTGACGCCGAGCGAAAGCGTCTGCTGGAGATCGCCGATCGCTGCCCTGTGCACCTGACAATGGAGAACAATCCTAAGATCGTAACCAAGGAAGTCTAGGCTTCCTAGTCTTGCAAGTAGTTCTCGCCTACCGAGCAGGCGGCGATGCGACTTAGATGACTAAAAGGTAGACCGGTCTCTTTATGCCACTCGTTGAACTGCGCCTGTACCTTCTTCAAATCACGCTGACTGCTCGGTTGCTCCGCAATTTCCAACCCGCTGCCGCGCAAGGTGATCACTACGTCTTTGGATAGGATGAAACAGTCCTTGCCGGTTCGGCGCAGAAACCACAGCGCACTGTGACCACCCAATCGCGAGCCATGTTTCTTCAG
>CALKDE010000267.1 GCA_938082955.1 uncultured Pseudomonadales bacterium | reverse complement strand
TGAGCAGGACGTTATATCGATAGTCGGCCAGGGCTTTCAGGCATCTCAACAAATCATTGCCCTGGTTACTACGCCTGCGGTGATTCTTGGTGATGTTATATCGAAGTTGTCCTATACGTTGTACACAGGCGATAGTTAATGGGTCAGGCCATGTCAAATGTTGTCCTTCACAGGGCTCGCTTCAATGAGCTGGAGCGGCGTATTCTGCAGGGGGAACAACTCCCTGACGAGATAACGAAAGTGACAGAGTCGGTCTCTGGGAACATGTATTATCGAGAGATGACAATCCCTAAGAACGGGATTATTACTGGCGCCATCTACAAGTTTGACCACATAGAGATTATGATTAGAGGCGATATAGATATTCTAAGCGCTGACGGATCGGTGAAGAACTACAAAGGGCATAATGTTATCGAGGCCAAGGCAGGCAAGAGGCAGGCTGGGTATGCCAGAGAGGATACGGTATGGGCTACAGTAAACCGTGTTCCCGATATCCCGATAGATGAAATGATAGGATTCTGCACAGCCAAAAACTACGCAGATTTTCTGGCCTACCATCGCGGCATTGACCTTCAGGATTTTCAGCAGTTTTTGAAAGACATGAAAATGTCGCAGGAAGAGCTAGACAAGATTGTCCAAATTGATGACCTGGTCGAGATGCCTGAAGGTCATGATCATCTGTATCTGTCTGAATCGTTGGTCGAGGGCAGGGGAGTTTTCAGCAAGCGGGAGTTTTTCGAGGGCGATCTAGTTGGCCCCGCAAGACAGGGTGAGAACAGAACGATTCTTGGTAGATACACGAACCATGCTCTATTCCCGAATACTCACATGATCATGATAGATGGAGTGTTGCATGTAGAAGCCTTAAAGGGCATATCCATTGGATCAGAATTAACATTAAATTACCGCGATGTGTTGCGGTTCAGAGAATCAAGGGGTGACCTATGTCAGCAGGAATAAGCGCGGGATGGTTGTTAGCTGGAGCCGCGGCAGGTGTAGGGTCGGCATATCTAGGTAAAAAAGCTGGAGACACGGCGGCAGAGGCCTCTATTGAAGGCGCCGAGATTAGTGCGGATGCACAGCAGGCGGCTCTTGATTACCAAATAGAGACAGGTCGGCTCCCATTAGAATTGCGCGACAGGGCGCTGACTGGCCTGGGTGACTACTATCAGATACCTGGGCAGCAGCTTGGTCAGCAGGAACTGATCGATCAGGCGAGGCAATCTCCTTTGTATGCTTCCATTATGGGAACACAGGAGAAGGGCGAAGAGGCTCTGATGCGTAATGCATCTGCTACTGGCGGTCTTCGCTCCGGCGGCAATCAGCACGATATTTACAAATACTCTCAGCAGCTTGAGCAAGACGCCCTACTTACTGCCTACGATGAACAAGTAAATCGTCAGGACTACGAGCGAGCAATACAGCTAGGTGGCGTACAGGGTCTTGCAAGACTTGATGGAAACCAGAACGCTATAGCAGGACTAACTGCGTCTATTGGTCAGACAAGAGGCCAGGGCGCGATAGCTGCAGGTCAGGCTAGGCAGCAAGGCACACAGAACGCAATTAATAACGTAATGGGAATCGCTGGGCTTGGTGTGCAGGGCTATGACGCCATCAAGAGTTCAGATATTCGTCTCAAGACTGACATCCAGTATCAGGAAATGCGGAACGGTCTTCCTTGGTACACTTGGAAATGGAACGACCTGGCCGAACAGATTGGGCTTACCGGATCTAACGAGGGAGTTCTGGCCCATCAGGTGTATGAGGTCTTTCCAGAAGCTGTCACTGTGATTAATGGCTTCATCGCAGTAAACTATGAAAAACTAGGATTCGGGGAGAGTGCCAGTGCCTAATCAATTTTATATAGAGCCAGCGGGTAACATTTCTCAAGGTTTGTCTGGGCTTGGCTCTATCTTGAATCAGGTAGGAGAAAAGAGGCGGGCTCGTGAGCTTCAGGAGCAGCAGATACAGCAGCTTAATATGGGCAAAGAGTTTGCTATTCAGGCTATGCGAAGCGGTGACCCCGCGAAGATGCGCGAGGTGGCTGTTAATTATCCTGAGTACATGACGCAGGTCATGGATGCTGCCGAGGCACAGACAGGGATTGATGCTCAGACTAACATCGACTTTACTCGACAGATGCTCTCATCACCTCCTGAAGAAGTAGTACAGCTTTATCAGGACCGGATTCAGGGTCTCAGAGATCGGGGCCGAGATTCGTCTGATACTGAGCGATCTATGCAAGAGTACGTCATGAACCCAGAGCAAAAAATTCTTGAGTCTCGTATGGCCTACGCGGGAATGGACCCAGAAGGGTCTGAACTTTTCGAGGCTAGTGTGGCTGACCCACAGGTAAATAGAGAATTTAAGTCTGCTGATGAAATAGGTGTTCGTGGCGCTCAATTAATAACCTTCGGTAATGGTGATACTGCCTTCGTTGCACCAGATGGTGTTGAGATTTCAGATCCTGTAGAGAGGGCAGAAGCTATCTCTAGAGAATTGATTGCAGAGGTTGAGCAGAGGGGTGATATAGCCCAGACCGAGTCATCTGCAGCGGCGCGAGCCTCAAGAATATCTGGTGCTTTTGAGCAGGTTGGTCAGATCAGAACAAACAATTCAATTCTTGATGAGGTTGTTGCCGCTATTGATAATGGTGCGAACACCGGATTGATTGCCTCAAGATTTCCAACGTGGAACTCAGCCACGCAGGTTCTCAGGAATGCAGGTAATAGATTGGGTCTGGGTGTTGTTAGCTCTGTTACTTTCGGAGCGCTAAGTGAGGGCGAGTTGAGGCTGGCAAAGGAAACCGCTTTGCCTACCGACCTAGATCAACTGGAGTTGAGGCAATGGGTTATCGATAGGCAGGCCGCTCAGAACAAGATAGCGTCTCAGCTAGAGTCTTATATTTACTTCTCCGAGAGGGGCGGCAAAGAGTCAGAGTGGCTAGAAAATCAGAAGGGTATCTATAGGCAGAGGCAGATTGACACCAGGTTTGGGGGCGGGGAGTTAACTCCTGAAGAAATAGAAGAGGTTCTCGATTACGAAGAGGCGAACGGGATACGTTACTAATGGCTGAACAAACCCCAGCAGAGAAGGAACGGGCTCGCCAAAGGTATAACGATGCCATGGCTCGTGTGGGCGGCACTCCGGTTGACTCTGAGGGTGCGGCTGATATGGATCGGGCTAGATATAACCAGCTTATGTCTCAATCTGGACAACTTCCTGAACAGACAGCACCAGAACAGCCTGAAGATTATTTTGGCTCTGGCATTATCGAGCCTGCCATAGCTGTTGGTGAAAGTCTGATTCGATTCCCAGCTTCTGGGATTGCTGGTCTAGCTTCTCAAGCATATCCTGGCGGGATGACAGGTGCTGAGAGGGTCGAAGAGATTCAGGCTCCGCTATTCACACCAAAGACACCCTCCGGTCAGAAAAACATGCAAAGGCTTGGCGATCTTGTGGAGTTTGGCATTGATGTTACCCGCCTTCCCTTTGCGATTGCTGAAGGCGTTATTAATGCTGTCACTCAGGGTCCAGAGGCAGGCAATGCGGCCATTGATGCCATTATGGATGATGGGCTAGGACAGACTCTTGGTGATCGAGTATATGACCAGACAGGAAGCCCTGCGGCTGCGGGAATAGCTACGGCAGTACCAGAGGCTGTAGCTGCTACTTTTGGAGCTAAGTTGCCGGGAAGGGTACAGACTCCAAGGCCAGTGTCGCAGGCGCTCGATATTGTTTCTCCTGCTCGCCGTGAGCGAAGAGGGATGATGGAGACAGGATCGAGTGACGGCAGGACTGCTGGCTATCGAATAGAACCGCTGCCTGATGTGACAGAATCTCCAGCATTAGATCAGCCCAGACTACCTGCGCCGGAAGGATCTGGAGCAGAGGGTGGCGCTCCTGAATATATTACTAACGGTGGCACGTATCGCAGGATTGAGAGAGACCCTATTCAAAAGGCCGCAGTAGGTCAGGGATTCGACCCTGGTGTAGTTACAATGGTCAGGGAGGCCAGCCCTGCTGACAGGGCCAGATTCAATCGTATGGTTGATGCTAGGGAGAAGAGTTTATTCAACCCTGCGGAGGCTGCTAATATTCGTCCAGGTGATGTTGCTGGAGAGGCTGTTCTGGATCGCCTTAACTATGTTGTTGAGAAGAATCGTGAGGCTGGAAAAGAACTAGATGCTGCGATTGGTGCGTTACCTCGCGGAGAGCTTATTAATGTTGATGGGCCGATGACTAACTTCCTTACTGGTCTTAAAGACCTTGGTATTAAAATCAATCGAAATTGGGAAATAGACTTTGATGGATCGATGCTAGAGGGAACAAACAAAGAGGTCAGGGCGGCTCAAAAGGTTCTGATTGATGTGATCAATCGGGCGCGAGATACTAGAGCACCTGATGCTTTTGATGTTCACAGATTAAAGAAGTACATTGATGGGATGGTGAAGTTTGGAACGTCTAAGGGTGGGGCGCTGGGTGAAGCTGAGTATGTAATGAAAGGTCTCCGAGCCGATCTTAATGACCTGCTTGCTGGGAAATATGAAAGCTACGCTGCTGCAAACGCTAAATATTCCGACACGATAAATGCCATGAGCCTCTTCACGGATTCGGCTGGAAGAAAGATCGACTTTACAGCTCCATCTGCTGCAAGCATGGCAGGGCAGGCAGCTAGAAAGTTAATGAGCAACACTGTCTCTCGCGGGAATTTCGCAGATGGGCTTGCAGAGCTTACATCGGTTGCTGAAAAATACGGCGGTGAGTTTGACAGCAATGTTAATTATCTTGTTACCTTTGCTAACGAACTAGATAAGGCTAAGAATTTTGGTCCGGTTGCAGAGACTAGCTTTGCTGGTCAGATAAGCCAAAGCATACCAACTCCTACTCAGGCAGGGCTGCTTACTAGGGCTGCTGATTATGCCTACGACAAGATAAAGGGCGTTACGAATGAAACAAAACTGGCGGCTTTGAGAGAATTGATAGGAAGTTTTGACTAATACCAATTAGTTTCACAAGATAATTATACAGGAATAAAACCATGCCAGAAGTTACTTTTCCTACGGGGAGATTCCCCACAGCTACGGGCAATGATGTCGTTGCCCTTGGTAAAGTCTATATTGGCGAAGTTGATCTGGATCCCACTGTTCTAGGCAATCGAATTGATGTAACGATAGTTCAAGAGAGCGGTGTTTCGATTGTTATACCTGCCGCCTCACAGCCCTTTGTCTTGAATTCCGGTGGACTATTTACCTATAACGGTTCAGTGGTTCAACTTCGCACAAGTCAAAACTTCTCGATGTCTATCCTCAATTCTCAGGATGTGCAGCAGTATTATTTTCCGAGTGTCGTATCAGGATCTTCTGTTGTCGCATCTGGCATCACTCTTAACGCGGGAGCCACTCCATCAATTGTGGCCGGCGCAGGCCAGGTATACAGCAAGACTATTAACGGTATTGTTGAACTATTCTACCTCGACTCGGCGGGAGATGAACTTCAAATAACCTCTGCAGGCGAGCTTAAAGTAACCCTTACCGACTCTGCCCTGGCCGCCGACTCGCTGTCTTCGGTTAATAATACTTACGCAGGATATTATACAGGAAAGGTCCAGCCACTAACTATTGTCGGCGGCGTGGTCTCTCTAGACTGGCAGAATGGGCAATATTTTTCCTACACAAACACTGAAGCGAACACTATTGAATTCTCTAATCTACCGGCTATTGGGTCGGGAATTGGTCAGAGTATAATGCTTGCCATTCAGGACGCGGGTAATTTTGGAATCACTCTCAGCCCAGAGGTTGGGTATACAGTCTATGTTCGCTCTGCGGATAATCCTCCGACCTACACAGTTGACGGGCTAGACATATTTATTCTTAGCGTCTATTCGGAGAGCAAAATAACCGTTGTTCCGTTAAAGGACTTCGAGGTGGTTACATGAAATATAAAATTATTGCCACTGGTGAAATTCTTACCCCTCGACAGGTACGTCATTGTTTTAAAACGACTCTTTTCCCTGCCGACTCAGCTCGGTGGGATGATGCCCTAATGGTCCAGTTGGGGCTAGAAAGAGTACCTGCAAAATGAGTCTTCTCTGGCTTATGGGTGCGGCTGCTGCCGGAGGCTCTGCTCCCCCTTCAACGCAGGGCGAGTTGTACGGTTGTGGCGATAATACCTATGGTCAGTTGGGAAATGGGACAACTACGACAATATCTACTCCGGCCCAGGTCGGTGCGTTGGACACCTGGTCTGATCTAGCCACCGCTAGTTATCTTTTTGGAACTTTTGTCACAACTGGTGCAATTAGGACCGACAATACGCTCTGGACGTGGGGAGATGCATCAAATGGGATGAATGGGCGGGGCGATCTACTTGACGTTAGCTCACCCGTGCAGGTTGGCGCACTAACAGACTGGTCGAAAGTGAATGCGGGACGGGCTATTTTTCAGTGCATAAAAACTGACGGAACCCTTTGGGCGTGGGGGTATAACAATGCTGGACAGCTTGGCAATATTGGAGCACCCGTGTTCACATCGTCTCCCGTGCAAATCGGCGTAGCGACTGATTATTACAGTGTTTCATGCGGCACTCAACATAACCTGTCCATAAAAACTGACGGAACCCTTTGGGCCTGGGGTACAAATAATTATGGGCAGCTAGGAAATGGATTAACTGCCAGAGTAGATAGCCCCATTCAAATCGGCGCACTAACTGACTGGGCCTATGTCGCTGCTGGCACAGAAGTTAGTTTTGGGGTTAAAACTGACGGAACACTTTGGGCGTGGGGGTATAACAATCTTGGACAGCTAGGTGTCGGCGATTCTACAAACCGATCAAGCCCGACTCAAATCGGCGCATTAACTGATTGGTCGAAAGTTGAAACAGGTCCATCGCCTAGCGAGACGGCGCACACGATAGGCTTAAAAACTGACGGGACTATCTTTACTTGGGGCAATGCCGCCTATGGTCAGTTGGGTCTCGGCCCGTTGCCTGGAAACAAAAACTCACCCGTGCAGGTTGGCGCAGCGACCGATTGGAGCAACGTATATTGTGCGAATCGAAGCACTTTTGCTTATAATGCTGCGGGTGAACTATGGGCCACTGGGAATAATGCCTCTGGAATGTGGGGTCTTGGTATTGCTGAACTTAGTTACGATGATTTAATCAAAATTGACGATTATCCGACCTATACAAAAGGAAGTTCAGCCAATTCTTCAAACCTTATCATTCGATGATTGATCCGCTTGATAAGGCGCTGGCCTATTCCAAGTCTGGTTTTCCAGAAAAGTCTGAAGAAATACTGAGGAGCCTTTCCCAAGACGATAATCGTGTTCTGTTTAATCTAGGCTGGCACGATATTCGGCATGGTGATCTACTCAAGGGAATGGAAGGTTTAAACGCAGGCCGACATATTGAAGTTTTTGGATCTCCTCCTATAGCCGGTCCAATCTGGCGGGACGAGCCACTACAGGGCAAAACCTTGGTAGTGCGGATGGAGGGCGGTCTGGGCGATGAGATTATTAACTTTCGCTTCTGTTCTCACTTTCGTGATCTTGGCGCGAATGTCGTTATCTTTTGTGATCCATCACTTGCAGGCCTGTTTACCTCTCACGGATACCCCTGCGTCTCTGCGCTAGATCACCTGCACTACGACTATTGGATACCAGCGATGTCTGCGTCCTATGTCCTTGGGATCACTCACAAGACGCTCTCAGGCGAACCTTACATAAAAGCTACGCCAACCCTAGAAAGTTGCGGACGTATCAGGGTGGGCGTCAGGTGGGGAGGTAACGTACAAAACAACGATGTAGAGCCCTCTAGAAAGATTCCTTACAAACTAATCAAAGAATTTGTAGAAGATTGGGATTATAAGGCAGATTTCTACTCATTTCAGAGAGATACAGACCTTCACTTAGACTTTCCGCAGTTTGACTTAGCCGGCCATTTGGCAACCTGGGAAGCTACTGCCGGATTGATCTCGTCAATGGATTTGATGATTACCTCCTGCACTTCGGTAGCCCATTTAAGCGCAGCAATGGGAGTCCCAACATGGATAATGATCCCACAGATGCCCTATTACACTTGGGCGATGCCAGGTAATACATCGCCGTGGTACGACTCAGTGAGGCTATTTAGAAAAGATGGAGAGGACTGGGATCCTGTGCTTGAAAATATCGACAAAGAGTTTGCTGCGTTTTGACTCATGCCAGTTTCCTCCTCAGCCATTCTTGCTGCATTTTCCGGTCCCGAATCTCATCCTCTTTCTTCTTCTTCCGATTGATCTCTGCCTGAGTCCATTGCCCCTTGCTTATAGTCTTCATCCCCCGCAGCCTGGGAAGTGGCACTTGAACTCATAGAACGACAGCAGCACACCACTGCACTTACCGCACAGCTTTATCTCTGATTTGCTTGATCGCATTACCCTAGACCCATCGCGGCGGTCACCCTGGTAGTGAACAAGTTTCAACCTCTCCAGCTCCGAGGCCCGACTGCTATAACTAGACATCTGCAAATCGTTCTGACTGCAAATTTCTTTGAGGGTCACACCCCTAGATCCAGCCTTAATAACCTCGTCATAGATGAAAGTTCGAGACTTTCCGCTGGGCGTTGTTTGTGCAGCGATTTTAGAAGATAGAGGATCTGTGGCCCTGACTATCTTTTTGGGTTCAATGTCATCAAATAGATCATCCATTAAGCACCGCCTTTCTTGCTTCGTCCGATTCTTTGTGCAATTCCAATCTTGCCTTGGAATACTCTTCTTGCAAGTCATAAATCCAATCGGCCAATACATCCATTTTCAGAAGTGCGTTTTCAGAGTTAAACTCAGGGGTGAGGCGAATACTGCCCTCACCAAATTCATAGTTAGCCTTTAAATCGCCAGCTTTCATTGTTTTCTCCTAAAAGGGTACATCGTCATTGAAATCATCAATAAGCGGGTTAGATGCCATGGGCGCCTGCCTGTCCTGACTGCTTTGATACTGATCGCTCTGACTTGCCTGCTTACCTTCACCCTTCCAAAAAATTTTGCTATTGCCAAGGATCGGCCCCTTAGTGCCTGAGTCCTTCTCTTCTTTAGTAACGTCCTGCGTTATCATTCCGCTGTTGCCATACTGGTCAAGATCATCAAGGTCTACGAATGCGGTGCAATCTAAGTAAACACCCTTTGCGCCCTTGAATAGCCGGTTTTTATCAATCTTCGAGACATCAATCTTTAAACTAATACCTATCTTTTTACTCATGTCCATTACCTTTTTTGATTTAAGTTCTTTGTTTTCTTCTTCCAAAGCCAACACTTCTATCAATGTTCATCAACTTAATTGCTGGCTGTCGGAGGGAGAGCCAGCGTCTCCTGCTTAGGAGAGGCCTGGGAGCCTCCCGCGTCCGACTCGCTTAACTTGCAATCCTGTTATAGATTTTTCTGACTTTTAGAACGTCATCAATGTTGTAGGCCTTGATCTCTTCGATCCTTCCCTCTTTAAAGAAGTCCCACACCTTGGACCCATCGATCCCGTCCGGCTTGCCCTCGATGCCTAGCGCTTGGCACAAAGCGTCCTGAGAGATGCGGTCCTTGTATCCGGCCCAGGCGATCATTGTGTCAAAGTAGTCTTTGTCGTGTCGGCCTATGTGAGGAATTTTGAATCCCGGAATAACGCGATTGATGACGCAACGCTTCCACAGAAAGGCTAAATCAAATCCTGAGATGTAGTGTCCGATAAAAAACGGTGGGCGCCCCGTCAGGTCAGCTCGTAGCTGATCGGAGAACTCAAGGAGAAGTGTCTCCTCATCAACCCCCTGTTCTTGAGCCCATGCCATGGGATCGTTATCTTCAAAGGCATACGCTATCGAGCAGATTTGACCCTTAGCGCCATCGAACGAAGTCTTGCGATAACTATCATCGATCAGAGCCTCCTTAACTCCAGCGTAGGATCCCTCCCCGTTGTGCCAGGCAGAAATAGTTTCAGGCTTTTTCATCTGCACAGGATGCTTGATAGTGCTTGCAATCTCAGCCTTGGTTTCAGATTCAGACTGTTGCGGAATCGTTTCGATGTCTAGAAATATGTTCATTATGATTGCCCCTTGTCGGGCTTTGGTAGCGCCCAGGTTGGTAGGTTTGGAGTCTTCCAGAAAAATGCCTTATTCTCTTTTCTGTCGAAGTGCTTATTCCACAATGGTTTTTCATGGGCAGGCGGTCTCCCAAGCTGCGTTTCAGCAAAGCTGGAGTCTAGGTTATACAGATACCTTCCTATACCCCATTGCACTCCCGCCCTCTTCATGGCGTTTGAGCGACCCCCCTTGATCGCCTCGATGTCAGTAGCATCAGCACCATCCCATTTCGTAACCCACTCATCCTTGCGCTTGCAGGATATACCGCACATGATCGCGCCGTCAGAATCAACGCGGAACTCATTCTTCCAACCAAATGGAGTGCAGACCTCGTCCAGCCGATTCATGATCGCCCTGTTTGTGACATAGGCCAGGACCATTGCCCAAGGCTTTCCGTCTTTAAATCCAGAGCTCTGAATTCTCCACTCAATATCCAGAGGGCTGAAGTGTGCAGCTAGGTTATTGATGCTCACTATCGATCCTCCCCTGATGTTCTCTCGGTGTTCATCTGATCCAATTGGTACTGCGCGGAATAGCCTCGGTCGTAGTTCTCGCTCTTGCCTGACTGATGAGGGATGCCGTCTTTGCAGTCTGATTGCCCATCGATGAAGTCACCAACAACAGACTTTTGATGTTCCTGCTCCAACTTTTCGATCTGATCTTCCACCGCCATTAAGGCACTAGCTATCCTAAAAGCATCATGATTATTCGCCATGCGTTTGATTCTGAATGGCTGAATGTTAATTATTTTATTCACTTTCCACCTCCGAGTGGTTCTCTATAGCAATAAGAGATTGGATCTTCTCTTCAATCCTTTCGATGCGAACCTGAGAGTCTGCGCGTTCTTTCTGGATAGTCTTCTCCAGACCCTTAACCAGTTCAGCATTAAGGTCCGCGTCTACTGGATCCAGAACACATGTCCCCTTGCCAACAAGAATATACTCGCCAGTGAAATACCCATCTACCGACAGGTCTCTGGTGTTCAGAATCTCAATATCTGCATCGAGACTGTAAAGGCAAAAAACCTCTATTTCTTTTGATTCGTTCATTACGCTCCCCTCTTTTCAGCAGCTTCTTCATCCAACTCAGTTAGTGTCTCGAACGCAACATCGCTGTTGAACTCGGCCTCGAAATCCTCGACCACACACTGAATAGCCTCAACTATCGAAGCTCCGAAGACAGAATCTCTGGTCTTAATCGCTTGGATGCTGACGGGCTGGCCCCTCTTTAGAAGGACAATGATGTCGTGAATCGCGTCTTGTATCGCCTCGTGCTGGCACAGACTTACCGGGCAGTTGTCTTCGTACAGTTGAATAGCGTCTTTCATGATATTTCTCCTAAGCATTAGTTGAAACTAAAATCAGTATAAGGCATTATAAATACCTTAGCAAACAAAATATTAAGGATATCTAATAATGGCTAGGGACGGACGTATCCAGATCAAGACATTTTTAAAGACAGTTTCACAAAAACAGTTGGGGCGCGTCTTTGGGCGGTCCCAAGGGTGGGTAAGTCAGATTCAAAAAGAACATCCAGAGGCGCGTCTGGAAATTGTCGGCGGCGAGGTTAAAAAGATAACTTTTTCTGTTAAAAAAGAACACGTTGCGATAGATTCGCAATTAGAAGAGTGAGAATAGTTTTAGTGCGTGAGTTTTTACTTACTGTTCTTTGCTTTTTGGAAATCCACGACTGGCATTATTATTCGAGATTTAGTGCAGGCACAGAATTTCCGCGGGAGCTGCGGATCTGCAAGCGATGCAGATACATAGAGTGCCTGGGTAAAATAGAAGTGAGGCACTGGGAGTAGAAAATTTGTTGAAACCCTCTAGAAAGAGGAAAAGTATAGATTTGTGTTTTTGCGGGGAGTTAGAAAGCTCCCTAGTTTTAATCCGGTTGAATCGGATAACAATAGACGGGCTAGTTCCTGAAACAATTAGCCTTTTTTAAGAGCGGCCTCTGTGCCGTCCCCTGATCATCAAGATCGACCCGTCCGGCAACATTCAACTGGGGTCGCTCTTAAAGGAGGTTATATGCACTTTTACCCATTTAATATTGGAGACTTCGCGCTCCATACTTCCCATCTAACACTTGAAGAAGAAGGCGTATATCGCCGACTTTTAGATTTCTACTACGACACAGAATTGCCAATACCTATAAAAACCCAGTCGGTTATTCGTAGGTTAAGGCTGGGTTCCTACGGGGAAACGGTGGCTTTAGTGTTGGAGGAATTCTTTATCAAACAGGACGATGGATGGCACAATCTAAGGGCTGATATAGAGATAGCCGACTACCATTCCAAGGTTGAAACGGCTAGGGCAAATGGCAAGAAAGGGGGTAGACCCAAGAAGAATAGCGGCCCTAAAACCCAGTCGGTTATTTTAGCTAACCCAGACCTAACCCAGACGAAAGCTAAACAAGAACTAGTAACTAAGAAACAAGAACTAGTAACTAATGTTTCTTCTCCTGCTAAAGCAGGAAAGCGTAAAACATCACTGTCCCCAGATTTTATACTAACCAAACACAAAGCAGGGTTAGCAATGAAATACTGGTCAGGCAAGGGCAGGACTGATTTAGACGTTAGAGAGATATTTGAGCAATTCACGACCTACTGCAAAGCTAACGGAAAAACCTACTTAGATTGGGATTCGGCTTGGCAGACTTGGTATGTGAACGCGGTTAAATTTGAGAGAGGCAATCAGAATGGAACAAGTAAACAAGCATTTGGTCAACGCGGCAAAGCTCTATCAAAGTCAGAGCGAAGAGATGAAGACGCCAGAATTTACCTGGAAAAAAACAATGGTAATGGTGTGGCGGGGACTCCAAGCTAGTAAGTTAGTACATGACGATCTCGGATCTACCGACTTCAAGTATTGGGAGAGCTCCCTATTTGACTATCCTGAGAAACAATTACTTCAAGGATTGAAGGCTGCGGAGGATTGGTCGGGGTTTCTAACTCTTGGAGACTTTCGGAAATTGTGCGAGAAACCAGCCAGAGCACCTTATCACAGCGAGTTTAAGGCGCTACCGCACAAGTCAATGGGGAAGGATGAGACCAGAGCACGGTTGGCTAAAATGCGCGAAGAATTAGGATTATAAGGTGGTAGGCGTGAGCACAGTTAGAACGATTACAGAAAATCAGAATGGCAGTCGGCTTACCCTCGACCAGGTCAAGGATGTGAGAACTGAACTGACCGATCAGAGATACGAGCGTCAGGTGATAATTTATCCTGATTATGTAATCACAAGGCAGTGGAAACTTATAGGCTGGGCGAATAGATGAGAACAGTGAGTTGGTTTTCGTGTGGAGCGGCATCTGCTGTAGCTACCAAGTTAGCATTATCAGAGGGTGAGCCAATTACTATTGCTTACTGCCATATCGAAGAAGAGCATTCAGACAATGCGCGATTTCTAAAGGACTGTGAGAAATGGTTTGGGCAGGAGATTGTTATTCTTCAAAACGATTTCTACAAAGGCTCTATTTACAATGTCTTTGATAAGAACTACATGAGGACACCAAGCGGTTCTCCCTGCACCCGGTCGCTTAAAAAGCAAGTAAGGGAAAAGTTTGAGCTGCCTACAGATAGGCAGGTATTCGGCTATACCGTAGAGGAACTGCACAGGGTTGATAGATTTATTGATGCTAATGCACAGGTAGATGTTTGGCCCATCCTGATAGAGAGGGGATTAACAAAAGAAGATTGTCTTGGAATACTTGCTAATGCGGGGATTGATTTGCCAATGCAATATAAGTTGGGTTTTAGGAATAATAATTGTTTGGGTTGTGTGAAAGGCGGTCAGGGATATTGGAACAAGACCCGCGAAGTTCATCCAGAGGTATTCAAGAGGATGGCAGACTTTGAAAAGGAAAAAGGGTATACGGTATTGAAAAATGCTGATTCTTCGCCATTATATCTACATGATCTTGATCCAAAAGCTGGACATTATCCCTCTGAAATGGCCGTTGAGTGCGGGATATTTTGCGAATTGGCAGAGCAGGACATCGAGGCAGGGAAATGAAATTCAAAAACATTCAGGGAACTCTCATCGCCGGGTGCGAACAGTCTGCACAATTCTTGGCGGTGTGCCTGGATGAGGTGGAGCTATTTTCTACCGATGGCCTTAGAACTTTGGCGCAGAATAAGAAAATGTGGCCCATGCTGACTGATCTCTCCACTCATGTGGTCCTGATGGGGTTAAAGCACAAGCCCGAAATCTGGAAGCACATCATCACTGCAGCATGGAAATCGCAAATATTTGTTCACGGGATAGCGGGATCCCTGGTAGTTATCCCAACAAGCACAAGCAAGATGAACAAAAAGGAGTTTTCAGAGTTGATCGAGCAGATGTACGCCTATGGGTCCGATGAGGGCGTACCTTGGAGCGAGCCGTCCCTGAAGGCTTATGAGCAGTACAGAGAGGCTTCATGACTCAAAAGCAGTGGATGTTAACCGTTGTCGAGTATGGGCAGGAGTACGGGTGTATAGCCACAGGCAGGTCAGGCTTGCAGCATCATCATGTTGTTGGACCCAAGGGTAAGCATAACAAGGTATTGATTGGCCCCTGGTTTGTTCTCCCCATCTGGTGGGAGCTGCACGATGTATCCTCAAACAACCCCAACAACGTGACCCACTTTCGCCACAGATTCACTGATCTCTACGGCAAGCAAAAACTATTGTTTGCTGAAATGGTCGAAACCCTTCAAAATGGTGGAATTGAGGTTCCTGAAGAAGATATTCTCTTCGCAATATCGTTAACTAATATGTAGTAGGTATTAAAATGAGTGAAGCAGAAACACTCTGGCAAAAACATGATCGACTTCATACTGAAATCGGAGATTTAAAAGTGACAACTGCTGTCCACGAAAAGATTCTGGAGCAGCATTCTTCGCAATTTATAAAAATTAATTCAGATTCTGGAGTTCGACATGGTGAGTTAGTGACAAAAATTGGTGATGTCTCGAAGACCATGAAAGAGCTTGAGGTAGAGAGCTTGGAGCGAAGGGGTGCAGAAAAGTCTAATCAGTATCAAATTTGGCTGGCATTCTCCTTAATCAGTATTCTTTTCACTTTTGTGAACTCGGTTCTTCTATGATTAAAGCCCAGCACTTTGAAAATTACATTGTCAGACCCACTTTGGCGCTCTTGGGAACAGTTAACCCCAAGTTATCGACAGAGGCATCGGTAAATTTACTGCTGGGTACAGCGGCCCAGGAGACGGACATATCCTACTGGTTGCGCCAGCAAGGTGGGCCAGGGCTTGGCGCCTTCTCTATCGAGCCTGCGACTAGAGATGATATTGTTAACAGATATCTTCAAAGACCTGAAAATTCAGAGCTATACGCAAAAATTCAAATGCTAGTGCGGCGTGGATACTACATAGACACAGAAGAAGAACTGATTACTAACGCTATGCTCGGCTGCGCGATAGCCAGGATCCGATACTGGTACGTCCCAGAGGCTCTTCCAGATCACGATGACCTGCTCGCCCTGGGTGAGTATTGGGACAAGCACTATAATTGTAATGAAGAATTTGGAACTCCACAGGAGTTTGTCGAGAGCTGGAATAAGTTTGTTAAGCGCGACTTATAGGACAATCTCATCACAAAACGAAAAACAAAGTTTTCCAGCCGAGCATCCGTCACTCATTTGGGCGGGGACTTATTTAAGCTAAACGAGAAGCTGACTATTTATAGCGCAGAGCTCGGAATGGAAGTCTCGGCTCCGGTCGGCATGGTGACTGATTTCGCCTCTATCCCAGCATTCGCGCAAAGTTTTGTACATGTTCTAGGCAACAACATCCGAAGCGCAATTATTCACGATTATCTTTGTACCCAAGCCGGCAAAGACAAGACAAACCTCACTCAGAAGCAGGCAGATAGATTGTTCTTGGAAGGCCTGAAGATCGATGAGGTCCGATGGGGCAAGGCCAGGGTGATGGCCGCGGGGGTTAGAGGGTTCCAGAGAATTAAGTATTTATTCAAAAAGGAAAGCTACGGCTAAATCATGCTAAAAATAAGTTTTATACTATTCTGGCTTACTATATTAATGCTGACTGGCTGCACAAGCACAGAAGTTCCTGCGAGATTAGCAAACACTTACGCGGTGACCGGCAAGGTTTACTGCGATACTCCCATATTCCACAACATTGAGAGCATGGTTGTCCGGTGGATTCAGGCATCGGTAGCCCCTGAGTGGGAGCCGGTTTGCTCGGACCGCAGAGAAAATGCCGATTAACACAAAGAAAGAGGAAGATATGCTGCTGGCTATGCAGGAAATGGACGAGTTCCTCACCGACCTGCCCGACAAGTTAGCCGAAATCATGGCAGCACAGGCTAAGATAATGGCTAATTTAGATCGGATAGAGAGAAAAATTGCCGAAACACACCAGGGTTAAACGCAGAGACACTAATCACTACGAGATCACACGGGCATTTGAGGCCTGTGGATTCACAGTTATAGACACTTCCCAGGTAGCTGGGTTCGTGGACATCGTGGTTGGAAGGCGTGGATTGAACTTCTTAATCGAGATCAAGGACGGATCGAAACCTCCGTCTAGCCGGAAGTTAACCCCTATGGAAGAAGACTTCCACAGGGATTGGAGGGGACAGGCTCACATCATTAACTCTGTGAGGGAGGTGATTCGGTTTTCTGAATTAAGCTATCAAATCGTCCCTCTTGGAAATGTCGGTAATCACTAGCCTTTCTAGATAATCACCAAGCGACTTATCACCACACTCAATAGCCCTCTGTCTAGCCATCGACTTGACTACGGAATTGGCTCGTTGGTCCCACCGAGAATCCCTGATGTATTCTTTGCAGCTGTGTTTATTTCCTTTCAAGTGCTCGTATTTCATTGCTTTGCTGCCCCGTTTAATTCAAAGGTACTTAGTAATAAATCGATTAAATTCTCATTGTTTCTGTGCCGGTACTGATTCAATAAGCTATCAAATCGTCCCTCTTGGATCTGGGTTTGTAACCGATCAGACTTAAACGAGGACAATGCTTTTGATTCCTCTTGTGAGATCACTAGGTTAATGGCTCTGATCCTCAATCTCATGATGTGAAGAATGACAAAAAAACAAAACCAAATAAAAGCGCTATCACGGAGGCATAGGCTATCTCGATTGCTATTAGTTTAATTATTTTCATGGGTTTCCTCCCTCGCATTTGGTGCAATTTTCTGCCTCTAGTATGGCCCTGCCTATTAGCTCTGGAATCTGAGGAACTACTGAGTTGCCTAGTGTTTTAAGACGCTTTGCGCGATCTTTCACGCCGGTTGTCACTCGACCTTCGTATACTCCATCGGATAGCCCATCAGCCATTCCACAAATTGAGGGTTCAATTGCCCAGATACCGTCTCTGTGCCTTTCCCTTCCAGTATCGCATTCGGCAATGCGTCCATTGCTCTGGATTTCCCATCCTTCCTGGTAAGAGATTTCGTGTTGTAACCGCCTTTCCAGTCCCGCGCCGTTGGAGTTGGAAATAGTTTCTTCCCGCTCTTTTCCTTTTTCGGTCTGGTCGGTAGACCCCGGATTCTTGGATTGTTGTTTAGTCCCACTTGGCCGTAGTTTGCACAAGCTAGAATCTTGTTCGCTTCTGCCGCTGTCGGTGTTGGCCAGTATTCTATTGGCTTCCTTTCCTCTACATATCTCACCGCGTCCCTCAATTGGTTGGTCATTGGGTTGCGACCCTTTTTCTCCAGATACTCCGGTGATGAGGCGCTGTACTGATCGCTTGTCGTTGGTGTCGGGAGCATTTCCCTTTCTCTTATCATATCCCCCACTAGGCTGCTTCTCTTTCCTTGAGATGGAGGTAAGGTTGAATTCTTTGAGTCGTTCACTGTCGGTGTTGCGTAATATGATCCAGACCCTATCTCTGTGGTGGTGAGCGCCAAGTTGGGAAGCTGGTATACAGTGCCATTCAACGACATAGCCCCCGATCTGGGATATGTCCCAGAGAACTCGCTCAAACCATTTCCCGTCTGCTCCAGAAAGGAGTGCTGTGACGTTTTCAAAGATTGCGTATCTGGGTCGAATCTCCCCAACAAGACGGGCGCACTCCGACCAGAGGCCCGACCTTGTGCCTTCACCAATGCCCTTTTGTTTGCCTGCAACGGAGATATCCTGACATGGGAATCCTCCGGTGATGACATTGGGAAAAATCCCATCTGCTTTGAGTCGCTCATTCGTTAGCTCCATAACGTCATTGTAAATTGGTACTCCAGGCCAGTGTTTTGCTAATACCTGCTGCGGATACTTCTCTATCTCGCAAAAGGCTACTGTCTCAAAGCCTCCAGTACGCTCTAGTCCTAGTGAAAATCCTCCTATTCCGCTAAAAAGATCAAGAACCTTCAGCATCTTGCTTCCCCTTTGTTGTCTGTGTTGGTGCGGTTACGCTATCCCAATATCTTGGGCCGATTGTAAATCCACAGCTAGGGTTTCATGCCTGGCTAATAAATTTTTAAAAATATCAGCGCATTCTGGCTGCGCTTTTCCCATAAGAGTGGCCTGACCGAGCAAATAAAGCTGTAAGCTGCTCGCATTTTCTCCGATGAATTGAAGCTGAATAGACTCATCAGCCACCAAAGCAGCTCGGATTCGCTGCGCTTCCTGTTCGATTTCAGGCGTTGGAAATACCATATCTTTTCTCCTTATGCCCCGAAGGGCTGTGGTTGGTTTAGTCATTGTTTAAGCTAATCTGGTCTTTTAAGTCTTGTTTCTCGTCTTTTATATCTTGTTCAATTTCTAGAGCTTTTCTAATTTTTTCTTGTTCTTCTTCTAGAAGCAGTCGCGTCATATTTTCTAGTCCAGTTTGAATTTCATCGAATGATTGCAGAACATGGGTGTCGTTCCAGTTATGCCACTCAGTAGTATCGGAAAGATTAGGGTTTTCAAACAACGGCAGAGATAGCATCGATTGCCGTATGGTTTCCAATTTTACTGAGTAAATTCGTATAGCTTGTAATAAAGTATCATTCATTTTAGTTATCACCTTTGCCCCCGTAGGGGCTAGTTGTTTTTGTAATTAAAAAGGTAGGTCAGAACGATAAGCTAAGGCAGTGCTTGAATTGTTTAAATAATCGACAAAGCGCTTGGCTTGTATGGGAGTAGAGTCGCTGACATCAAACATATTAAAGTCTTCTATTCGAGAATCATCCAAATCTCTTACCAAAGCCACATCAGAGTTTGTATCTAAGTAGAAATCAAATAAATCACTGCTCCACAATCCGATAAACTCTTGCTTCCATCCAAATCCTTGTAATTGAAGTTCAAGCATTCTGTAAGTTAATTTGTTCATTTTGCTGCCCCTTTGTTGTTTAAGTGAGTATTAATTATACCTAATATGTACGGACAAACAAGCTATTTGTATGAATGAATGTGAGAAATATGTAAACTAGGGGTATTTCCACTAATAATCACTTCTTCAGGGCGTTATGAATGATCAAATCTACTAAAAATGACATAGAAATTGTTGAAAACAAGGTAAAATCAAAGCCAGGCAGGCCCACACTTTGTACGCCAGAGCTTGTCAAAATGGCCGAAGACTATCTCGATGGAGGGTGGAAGAATCAAGAGGATCACACTTTCCCAAGCGTACTATCTTTGGCTATCTATTTAGGGGTAAGCAGGCAGGTTCTTTACAAGTGGCGCACGGAGGACAATCAACCAATTATTGACATATTGGCTCGTGCAAACGAATTGGGAGAATTTATCCTGGTCCAGAAGGGTGTGGATGGTAAGTTCAACTCAGCTATTACTAAGCTGGTACTGGGCAAGCACGGATACTCAGAGAAGATCGAGAACACGAACAAGAACGAGATCAAGGACATGCCGACCGAAGACCTAGAGGCGAGGCTTAGAGAGATTCGAGGACAGAGCCCGATCACAAAGGCAGATGTCCACTGATGAACGCAGAGGAACAGTTTATTGAGGCAGAGCTAGAGCTGCGATACACATCAGAGCTCAAGGACAGGGGTATTATTAGAGACTCGACAGTCTACGGCTTTGTATGCCCTGAGAAAGGGTTTTTGCATTCCATAGTCTACGACAGAAGTTCAGCGACTTGGGTAGAAAGCCAGGAGAAGGTCCAGATATATTTAGCGAAGATAATGGAGAGGGTAGTTACTAGCACGAAGAGATTCAATGTCGTGTACGGGGGACGAGGATCTGGGAAGTCTATTGGGGTGGGTGACATAGTTCTGGGTGACAATAGGGACAACGGACACAAGACATACTGCCTGCGCGAATATCAATCCTCTATTCGCAACTCAGTACACTCACTGCTCAAGGAGGAGATCGAGCGGCTAGAGTTTACCGGCTTTGAGGTGCTCAATCATGCGATCAGCAATAATGAAAAGGGCGCATTCGAGTTTGCTGGGCTTGCCAGGTCAACTGACAGCATCAAATCGGCACACGGATTTACTAATTTCTGGATGGAAGAAAGTCAGACAACTAGCGCCGACTCTCTCAGAGCACTCACCCCGACTGTTCGTGCCAAGCCCAACAAAGGATTGCCGCTTCAGTTCAAGCCCAAGGACGAAGAGCCTTCGCTCAAAGAAGAGATTAGCGACATCCTTTCAAGCACAGCGCCAGTTAAGATGTATTTCGTGGCGAACCCTGGCAGTAGTGAAGATCCCTTCAGCAAGAGATTCCTGATGCCCTACATGTCAGAGCTTGAAGCTAACGGCATATTTGAGGACACCCTGCACCTTATCCTCAGAGTGAACTACACTGACAACCCGTGGTTTGGAGAATCTGGGCTTGAGGATGAGCGTTTGTGGGATGAGGCCAACCTTCCCCAGGCAATGTACGATCACGTTTGGCTAGGGCATTTCAATGACTCAGTTGACTCGGCCTTAGTCATGGCCGAATGGTTTGATGCCTGCGTGGATAGCCACATCCGTCTAGGCTGGGAGCCACGAGGCGCAAAGGTTGCCAGTCATGACCCATCAGACCGAGGTCCAGACTCGAAGGGCTACGCTATGCGGCACGGCTCAGTGGTCATGGACATTCAGGAGAAGATCGATGGTGATGTCAATGAGGGCGGTCACTGGGCTGCAAATCTCGCAATAGAGCACGGTGTTGATGCGTTCTCATGGGACGGCAATGGAATGGGGGCAGGCCTTGGCGAGCAGATGGCTAAGGACTTCTCTGGCAAGGCTGTTCAGCTATCTGTGTTCAATGCAGCAGAATCACCCGACAATCCTGACTCAATCTACAAACCTTCCCTAGCGAACCCCGTCCACCATCAACAAAAAATAAAAGACACATTTAGAAATAAGCGGGGCCAGTACGCCTGGGAGTTTAGGGACCGAATATATAGGACTTATCGGTGGGTAGTTTTTGGTGAGTTTGCGGATCCAGACCTGTGTATAAGTTTTAGCAGTGATATAGCCCTACTTCCTAAGCTACGGGCCGAGACCTGCCGACTGCCCATAAAGCCCAATAGTAATGGGCTGAACGAGCTATACACTAAGCAGGAGATGAAGGGGTCTAGGTTCAGGATAACCTCTCCAAATTTATTCGACTCAGCAATGCAGACATTCAGGCACATTCCGGCTTATAATCATACAAACGTGCATATACCGCTTCCTATTTCAACTATCCACAGACGATAGGCCTATTGATGACATTCCGTAGATTCTCTTCTGATGTTCTTGTATCGCCCTTATCGACTGCATTGATATCACCTATAGGCTCACCAGATGGGCCAGCTCCTGTCAGCCCAGGGATCCCTTTGCTTGGTGGGAAACTGGCTAATCCTGCCACGTTACCCGGAGGCACATCTCGCGGCGTTGCTTGGTCACCTGATGCCACATTGATCGGAGTAGGGCACGATACTACCCCGTACTTTTCGGCATACAAAGTCGATGGTTTTACTATGACCAAGATTGCCGATCCCGCGACCTTGCCTACGGCCAGAATAAGAGGAGTAGGCTGGAACGGAGACTCGTCTAGTGTTGCGGTTGCTTCTGACGCTACGCCATTTGTGTTGGTTTATAACAGAGTCGGTGATGTGCTAACTAAGATTGCCGATCCTGCGGTTCTGCCTGTTGGGGCAACCAGGGCTGTCTCCTTCTCAGAAGATGGTGTCTATCTGTCAGCTGTAAATATAACCACATCGCCGTATATGCAGATTTATAAGCGAGCTGGTGACGTATTAACCAAGCTCACTAATCCGGCAACAATTCCAACTGGCAACTGTTCGGGTACAGCTTTTAGCCCTGATGGAATTTATCTAGCCATTAGTCACAGCGTCTCGCCATTCGTGAGCATCTACAAGCGAACCGGGGATTCATTTGTCAAACTTGCCAACCCAGCATCTCTCCCGGCAGGCACTGGCAATGCGGTTGCTTGGTCTCCAGATGGTACGCTTCTTGCTGTCGCTCATACTACAACCCCGTTTATAACTGTCTACTCCAGAAGCGGTGACGTCTTCACTAAGGTTGCTGACCCTGTTTCACTTCCAGCAAGCACAGGCAGAGGAGTTGGATGGTCTCTGGATAATAGATACTTAGCTGTAGCGCATTCCAACACACCGTGGATGGCAGTTTATGACTTCGGTTCTGGGGCGCTGGTTAAGCTGGCTGACCCTGCAATCATACCATCCGGAACAGGGTTTGGAGCATCATTCTCAGGCGTTGATAACTCTCTGGCGATAGTTGAAAACATTACTCCATGGCTGAATGTTTATTATCCCAGTACGAAGCCTGTACCTTAATTTAACAAATATCATATATAACTGAGGGGATACCCCATGACAAATAGAGTGATTGATTTTTTTGGAACTGCGGCTGATGGTGTGGCTCTAGTTCTTCCAGTAAACATGCAGCCTCAAGACGATGGTTTTCAGATCACAGTAGAGGGTACTTTCCCTGTGACTGTTGAGACTCAGGAATACAACGGCGGCTATATTCAGCAGACTATTCTCACCACTGAATCTCTGAATGTTTTTCTGGAGAATGTTGAGAACGTCAGGATCACTGCCACTGGCGGCACTGCTGATTACACAGTTCGATTGAAGCAGAATCGGGTTAGCACAACTGTCTCCAATTGGGAAACCACCAACCCAGTCGTACAATAAGAGAATATTCTGATGGCCGATCTTACTCTTGAAGAGTTGAAGCGCCTGCATGATCAAAACTTTCAGGCAAATCAAGTTACCCGTGAACGAGCTGCTGATGACCGCGTATTTTCTCGTGTTAGTCAATGGGACGATGGTTTATTAAGCGATAGCCAACTTCAGTATCGCGGCGAGTTCAACCTTATTCGCAAGGCTACCCGAAAGATTATCGCGGATCTCAGGTCTAACCCTATCCAGATAGACTTTGTCCCGCTTGATGACGAGCGCGATGATGGGGCAGAGCTCATTGATGGCCTCTATCTAACCGAAGACAGACGCAACAGCACACTAGAGTCTTATGATAATGCGGCACTAGAATGCGTGGATTGTGGAGTCGGCGGGTGGGAGCTATTTACTGAGTACCAGACGAACAATGCAGGTGACCGGAATCAGGTTATTCGCCGCAGGCCAATCTACGAGGCTAATAACAACAGCTTCCCTGACGCGAACGCGAAGAGCCTGGACAAGTCTGATGCTCGTAATTGGAGCATCCTTGAGCCATTCACTAAGGATGGATATCAAGAGCTCTACGAGGAGTTAACTGGAAATACTACTACCGGCGCCCCAGCTAATTTTTCCAGTCCAGAGCAGAGCTACACCTTTCCGTGGATCTCCGGCCAGAACCAGTTGTTCTACATTGTTCGCTTCTATCATCGCACTAAGATCAAAGACAAGGTTCTGACATTCGCTGACCCGATGGGCCAAGAGCTACTGCTGCGCGAGTCTGATCTGATGAAGGCCGGAGAGAACTCTGATGTGTCGATCATGGACGAGCTCATCGAGCAGGGCTACGAGATAGTCTCTGAGAAGTCTATTAAGAGATGGCAGGTTAAGCGGTACATTGCATCCGGTGAGGAGATTCTGAAGGTAGAGGACGTTCCAGGCACTCACATTCCGGTTGTCCACACCTACGGGGAGCACACATTCGTAGAGGGCGAGGAAATTTGGGAGGGCGTTGTCCGTCTTGCCAAGGATCCACAGCGTCTCAGAAACTTTATGCTGTCCTATCTGGCTGACATTGTTAGCCGATCGCCTCGTCCTAAGCCTATATTCTTTCCTGAGCAGATTGCTGGGTTCGAGTCTATGTACGAGGAGACTGGCGCCGACAACAACTACCCGTATTATCTGCAGCAGCGTAAGGATGCCTCTGGCGCTGATCTGCCTATGGGTCCGGCAGGGATGATGCCTACGGCAGACCTACCTCAAGGGATGCGCGATCTAGCGGCAGAGACCAGAGAAGCTGTGAAGGATGTAGCTGACCCAGGCCTTCCTGACAATTTTGCTGACCCAGCGATGTCGGGCTATGCGATGGAGCAGATGAGGGCCGAGTTTGACATGCAGTCGGTTGTCTATCAGCAGAATCTAAAATTCGCCAAGCGATGGGATGCTGTGATCTATGCAGGCATGTCATCGATTATCTTCGACTCACCGCGGAAGGTGACAGTCACCAGACCAGATGGTGAACGCGAGTCAGTAGAGATAATGGAGACAATCTTGGACAAGGAGTCCGGTGAGTTAGTTGTCCTGAATGACCTGACCAACCAAGAGTTCGAGGTGTTTGCTGAAGTTGGGCATTCGTACACGAGTAAAAAAGAAAAGACGCGAGTTGAATTGCGCGAATTGGCTAATCAGTTTGCCGCTACGGATCCACAGATGCACAGAGCCCTCTCGTTGAAGGGTCTGATGCTGATCGATGGTGTGGACCTTGATGACATCCGTGACTACGGCAACAAGCAGTTACTGTTGGGTGGATTTAAGGAGCCCACAACTGATGAGGATATTGCCTTTATGGAGCAGGCGGCCAATAAGGAGCAGGAACCTGATCCGGCTATGGTCCTGGCGATGGCAGAGCAGGGCAAGGCAGAGGCTCAGATGATGCGCGAACAGCGTATGAGCATGAGTGATCAGGCCAGGGCTCAGAACGACCAGGGCAAGCTCCAGATTGATGCCTTTAGGGCTGAGACTGATCGCAATTCAGTAGAGGTTGATGCTGCCGAGGCTGGCGTTAACATCGAGTTCACCCAGGCGAAGACGATGGATGTCAAAGCAGACACGATGGAGAAGATGGGCGATAGATTTAGGTCTAGATCAAAACCTGCCCCTGTTCGACAAGAACCAACCTTTGAATATGACCCAATGACAGGGGAGTTGTCCCGAAGTGCCTGATGTTCTGGTTAACATCAAAGGTATGGGCTTAATGCGTATCGCGCAACAAAGCCAGCCACAAGCTACAGCAGGGATTCAATCTCGCGTTAATAAACAGAACGCCTTTGATGACAGGGTGCAGGGAGTTCTTTCTGGAATTGGCAACCAGATTGCAGATGTTGCAATAAACGATGAGGGTGAGCTAAACAATCCAGCCCAGCTCAAGGCTGCACTAGATAACAAGTTTCAAGAAGTTCGCAATTTTACAGACATGGTAACTCAGGGTCTGACTCCTACCCAAAAAGCGGCATTCCTCACTATGGGCGTTAATGGCCTTGGTGACATTACTGGCCTTGCTGCTGACATAGAGATGTACATAACCGATCCTGAGTCTAGGACTTGGTTTAATGCCATGATGAGTAGCGCGGGTGTTGCGGGTGGGGCGGTATCAATCTCCCCCTCAATGGCTGCAATGCTGCCTATTATCCGCAAAAACATTGACGCTTGGCATGGCTCCCCGCACAAGTTCGATGCCTTCTCAATGAGTCGGATAGGCACAGGCGAGGGCGCACAGGCTTATGGTCATGGTCTGTACTTTGCTGAGAATAAAAGTGTCTCTGAGAATTATGCCAAAGTTCTTGGCGATGACATGAATGCTTATCAGGGCGCTATGGATGATGTGAATCGCGCAGTTTCCCCTCATACAGACTTCCAAAACTCTGAATACATGGTCAATTGGGCCTATGAGGGCGGCTACGACCCCAAAAAAGAAAGTCTTTACGATTTCATGGTTAAAGAGATTGACGAGGGAGGTTATACCCTTGAACAGCCTGACGGTGTTGATATACAGGGAATATTAAAGGCGGCACAAGACCCAGAGGTAATCAAAGCCACGGACAGAATGGTGATGCCTGTCGAGCCAACCCTCTACAACGTAGACCTAAAGGTATCCCCCGACGACCTTCTTGATTGGGATGCTCCGGTCAATAAAAAAATGCAAGACTTGTTGGATGAACTGGCTGTATCCAGCGGCAGGGGAGATAAATGGCTAACCCCACAAGAGTCATGGGCTGATTACACTGGCGCACAGGCTTATGACAATTTGGGTGATTATTTTACCAGTGCAGAAGAAGCCTCGAAATTTTTAAATGAGAAGGGCATCCCCGGCATACGCTACCTAGACGGCTCTAGCAGACCGAAAAGCGTTGTAGACACCAAGCTGCAAAGATTAATGGATAAGCATGGCAATGATGTGGAGGCAGTAATAGCTGACACAATGCGCGGATACCATGATACTCCCAAAAACAAAGCGGCGTATGAGCAACAGCTCAGGGATACACTCACGCCATCGACCCGCAACTTTGTCATATTTGATGACTCTCTAATAGACATAAAGACTCGCAACGGTGAGGTGCTGACCCCAGTGCAGCGAGAGGCTGCGGTGAGTGAGATGATGGGTGGGGGTGGCAACCCTGGCGCTTCTGCTGCAGAGAGGTATAGGCTCTACAGAGAAGGGAATCTACCTAAGCCAGAAAACACCTACGATCCAGCAGAAATAGCTAATAGATACCCGCAAGAAAGAGGTATTGGAAACATGGGGGTGAAGAACAACAGGGCAGAAGATGGGAATTTAATAGGAGAGGATGGCAAGCCTAACTATTTTGTAAGCAAGGACTTATCCCCAGAAGAGAGAGCGGTTCAACAGGCTCGCAATGCGGCCCAAGATGACATCAAGGCCGGCAACTATGACCCGTTTTTCCCTCTTAATGAGAGGTTTGATGTAGACCCCAGTAACTATGACATCCAGGGAAACACGCTCACTGACTCCGTTTACAAAACACAGGCTAAGATTGATGAGCATACCGAACTGCTAAACACCAAAGACATCAAGACTAGGCTGCGGGAGGCATACGAGAAGGGCGATTCGGAGATGGCTCGAAACTGGTATTCAATGGGACAACTCGAAAAGGCTTTTATTGATGAGCTGGGAGAGACTGAGGGCCGCGCAATGTTTAGAAAGCGGTTCGCTGAGTCTATGGCGGCGACCACTGGTGGAGCGGATCCCACTGCCAACCTGCTGACAGCAGCCTATACCAATTACCTGGAGGTTCAGGGAGTTACTGACTTCCCCGTTCTCTCAACTGACATCCCTCACCCACAAGGCGGCAGGTATATCGGTGGCAACATGAAGATGGCAAACAAGTTTGCCAACACAGACGCAGAGCTAAGTGCATCCGTATCTCCCAAGCGGTTTAATTTTGCTGCCAACTTTTTGGGTGACTCAAGCCGAGCCACTATCGATGAGCAGATGTCTCACCTCTACGACCCCAAGCTGAACGCGCCCAAGAAGGGGTGGTATGGAATCATGGAGCAGACCTTAGACGAGGTTGCTGCTGAAATAGGTGTAGACCCTATGAACTTCCAAGATGTGGCATGGGCTGGCTCTAAAGGTACTGACGGCAAGCCGATGATCGAGCACGTTAATGAGGCAATCGAGAGAACAGCGCGGGTCACTGGCAAGAGCCCAGATGATATCGTCCGAGACAGCCTTGTTAATGCTACTCACCCCTTGTATGGATTGGCTACAGCAGGGCTTCTAGGCACTACAGCAGCATTAAGGGAAGATAGGAACAGAGCGCCTGATATTTAGTGCTTGCAATGGGCTGGTTGAACCAGCCGCCAAAAGACGTAACCGACAACCCATTGCAAGACTTGAAAAACAAGCTTAATCTTGCCTGTATATTAAGTATAACTGATGCCTTAAAGGATTACACTATGGCAATCATAATGGAGAACAAATAATGCCGTTAAAGAAAGGCAAATCCAAAAAAGTTATATCAAGTAACATTAAGACAGAAATGAAAGCTGGTCGACCCAAGCGCCAGGCAGTAGCTGTTGCAATGAGCAAGGCCGGCAAGA